>JBJYWH010000094.1:6385-7637 GCA_046259355.1 Anaerolineales bacterium | reverse complement strand
ATGCTTGCCAATACACCAAGAAATCCAACGGAAATTCGAAAGACCAGGTTGGATGGAAACGCCGAGTCGTAGGCTTCTCGTATCGAAAAATGAGTCAACCGCAGGCTGAGAAACAGCATGAAAACCGCCAGCAGACCCGCCAAAAGAAGCGCTCCTGCGCTTTCGAGTTGAGCGACCCCGAGCATTAGCCAGGCCGCGAGAAGGTACTGCCCGGAGACCAGGAAGAGAATCAGGATGCGTCGATTCAGCACCAGGATCAGCACTCCGACCAGGCCCAGCAACACAGCAGGAACCATGGACAATTCGCGCAGCCAGGTCATCACCCTGCCCCCAATGCCAGAACCAAAAAGAGAACCACAACAAACATCCAGATGAGCGCGCCCTCGCCTTCGAAAATCGCCCCGATCGTTCTCGCGAAGCGCGCAAAACCGCGCAGGGGTCTCCATAACAAACGATAGATGGGTTGCGGATCGACCTTTCCGGCGATGGATTGCCACCGCTGCGCCTGGCTCGCTGGCAAACGACGCAGCCCAAACAAGCTGAGCGTCGAGAGCACCGCTGCGCCGCCAAAGAGAATAACACCCCACAGGGTCGGCATCGGCTGAAGCCATATACCAATACCGAAACTCACCAGCACCGGGATCGCCAGTCCCAGTCCGTATGTGACCCGCACAAGACTCTCGGATGTCGGCCATTCCGACTCTGGCTCAAAGAACACATGCATCGCTCCCAGGCCAAGAGCAGAAATTCCGACGACGCCGATAGCGATCGCGAGCCAATGTTCTGCACTCGCGGCGGAGCTTCCAAACGTCGTGGCAAGGACGCCGCCGGGTGTCCACGGCAGCCCGATCAAAACGAGCGCTGCCAGCAGCGGCCAGATTCGGTGCGCCGGTGAATGAATCTCGGTCAGCGAGAGAGTCGCTCCCATCAGCAGGAGCATCACACCCGCCGACCGTGCCCCGGCCGCTCCCACCTGGGTGACCCCCGCCAGAACCGCGAGCGAGGAGATTGCCATGACGAAAAATGGGCGTGAGCGTATTGCATCCGCTTCGAGCACCCAGCGCAATCCCCCAACAGCCACACCGATGATTGCTGCGGTGAAAAGCCAAATCTTCGTTCCCTCGGGAAGCCCGATGTCAAACATTCGGGTCAGCAAGGCTAATGAGACGGCTGGGGGAAAGAGCCGCAGCAGGGTCCCCAGACCGCGTCGCAGTGGTTCGAAACCCGAGATACCAAAGTGCAGCGGCATGAT
>JBJYWH010000094.1:0-6285 GCA_046259355.1 Anaerolineales bacterium | reverse complement strand
TGATCAAGGCTGAGAAGCAGAGGGGATTTGAACAATTCTTCCGGCTGCCATACGGAAAATTGGATCATCACGGGCAAGCTCAGTAGAAGCGCCATGCTGAAAAGCCAGCTGGAGGCAGCAAAAGCAGCGCTCAATGCCCATTGCGTACGAGCCGCCTGGCTGCGCATCAGCCATGTGGCAGCCCCAGCGATGACCAACAGGCCTAGAAGTAGTAGCGGCAAGTCTTGCTCCGTGTCAGGCAGGGAACGATACGCGGCATAGCATACCATGGAAGACAGCCCGTGCTATACTTCCGCGATCGAGGGAATACAATGCAGGGCACGATCATTTCTTTGTTTTCCAAACGAGATTCCGGAAAACCCATGCAGCCAGCCCATTCTCTGGACCTGGTGGCGGGGAAAGGCATCAAGGGCGACGCCGCCTATGGAAGGACACGCCGCCAGGTGCTCTTCGTGGATCAGGCTATTCTTGAAGAATTCGCCCTCCGGCCCGGCGACCTGCGGGAGAATATCACCGTCGCGGGCATTGATCTCCGCCACGTCACCGCCGGCAGCGTTGTGACCATCGGACAGGCCTCTTTGCTTGTACAGGGTGAATGCACGCCTTGCTCAAAGATGGACGAGATTCGGCCTGGACTGAAGAACGCCATTCGCGAGCAGCGCGGTATCCTGGCTTCGGTGCTTCAGGATGGAACGATTCACGTTGGTGAGACTGTTGAAATATCGTCTGCCTGAGCTCCATCCTTACAGGCCCTGCCGCACGCAGCCATTCGCCCATCAGGAAAAAGCGAAAGAATATTCTTCATCAAATGTATTGATGGGCTATGCTATACTCGTTTGCGCAGATTTTCTCTCTCGAAACAACGCCAGAGATCCAACCTGCGATTTTTTCTTCGATACATCCCGCCCGGAGGTATTCACTTCTATTCAAGGCGGGACCATCGATTGGTTATATATCGAATAAGGAAACTGGACATGTCGACGATCCAAGCCGTGCGAGGAACACGAGATTTTTATCCGGAGGACATGGTCCGCCGGCAATGGCTTTACGGACACATCCGCGGTGTCTCCGAGCAATTTGGCTATCAGGAATACGATGGGCCCTTCCTCGAGAAATTGGAACTTTACGCCGCAAAATCCGGTGATGAGCTTGTTAAAGAGCAGTCCTACGTTTTCTCGGATCGCAGCGGGACCATGATCGCGCTGCGGCCCGAATTGACCCTTTCGCTTGCGAGGATGGTGGCAGAAATCAGCAAATCGGCCCTGTTCCCGCTGCGGTGGTGGTCATTTGGCCCATTCTGGAGGTACGAGCGGACTCAGAAAGGCCGCTCACGCGAGTTCTTTCAATGGAACATTGACTTGCTTGGTGTCGATGCGCCGCAAGCTGACGCCGAGATGATCGCCATTGCCGCCACACTCTTCAGGCGAGTCGGCCTTCGACCGGATCAAATACGAATCAAGGTAAACAACCGCAAACTCGCCGAATCTCGCCTGCACGACTTTGGAATTGAAGCCGACCAACGCGCTTTTGTCTTCCACCTGATCGACCGCCGTGACAAGATGAGCGAGGCGGCATGGCGGGACTACGCTCTCGAAGGTGGATTGAACTCAGCCGCTTACGATGCACTGGTTTCTTACCTTTCCAATGATGATGGCTGGAATAATTCATCCGATCTCGCCGAGTGTCTTGAAGCGTGCGGAGCGCTGGGCGTGGAAGAATACGTTGAGTACGACCCATCCGTCATTCGAGGCCTCGACTACTACACGGGAACCGTGTATGAAGCACGCGACGTAAAAGGCCATCACCGCTCCATCCTTGGAGGCGGTCGATACGACAACCTGGTTGCCGACGTGGGCGGAGATCGCATTCCTGGAACCGGTTTTGCGATGGGCGATATTGTCTTCAGCCTGGTGCTGGAAGAAAATGGCGTGGTTCCGGATCTTAAAACAAATCCGGCCCAGGTTTTTGTGACGTCTTTCGACGAAAGCACGATCTCGGAATCGATGGAAGTATCTGCAGAATTGCGCCGGGCGGGTTTTTCCGTCGAGTGGTATCCGGAGCCGGCACGCTTGCAGCGCCAGTTCAAGTATGCCGATCGCCAGGGAATCCCCGTTGCCGTTATCCTTGGTCCCGAGGAGATTGCTCAAGGAACAGTGGCCATCAAAGACCTTGTGAGCGGAGAACAGAGGACCATCTCTCGTTCCGAACTCATTCAAACCGTGCAATCAATTCTCGCTTCAGAGGAAGGATAGTAGAAACTCTCGCGAGATTGGCCGGGCAGGCCGCTTCATGTTAGAATGTCAACCAGCATGGTGCCTGTAGCTCAATGGCAGAGCGCCTCACTGTGGATGAGGAGGTTGCGGGTTCGAAACCCGTCAGGCACCCAGGAAAACGCCCGCCGTGGGCGTTTTTTTACGGCTCCGTTGCTCCCGTGTCGATAAAACCCCGAACAAGCTCGTCGCGGATTTGCTCCAACATCCGCATTTTTCCAGGTGTGAGTAGCGAATCGTTCACGTTTTCGACCAGGATCGGGATCTCCAACTGCTCCGCAGGCGCGTCGGATGCAATCAGGTCCCAGATTTCTCGCAGCCGCTCCTCGGGGGCCGGTCGAATGGCCGCAATCCACTGTGAATCGCTGAGCGCAGCCGGCCGGAAGACACCGGTGAATGCCATCTGTTGGGGAAGTTGAATTCGATCCATCAAGTTCAGAACCGTTTCCGGCACCCAGATCGAACGCAAGCTCATATTCGCACCCGCCGACAGCGCGGCCTGTGTGGAAGCTTCGCTGATATCGGGGAGCAAGAGTGAAACCGGGTACGAATAGTAGGGCGGATGCTCGGGCCGGCACAACCCGCAGAAGAATGTTCCACCCCGGATAAAAGCCTGGTCGAGCTGGAAGCCGGTACGACTTTCCGTGCTTTCGATCGCTCCAACCCGCCATTCCGGGGTAATCATCGCGGTGACGAACCCCGATAGAAAAGCCACCCGGTCCATGCCCGGTCCTCGATTGCCAATTACCCAGAGATTCGGTTCAGATGGAAAATCCACCGCCGCGATCGCAATGAAATCGATCGGGGGGTTTTGGCGTGCTGACTGAACCATGGCCTCGTCCGGGTACAGCATGATGACCATCCGGTACGGATCCAGACGCTGGTCGGTGATAGTGCTCACCTCATCCAGAATCTCTCCATGGGAAGTGACAATTTCACCCACAGCCTGGCGTAGTTCTCTCGACAGGAGGTCTTCTTTTCCATCGGGAATGATCAACAGGATTCGCCCGGGCTCTGCCGTTGGGCTTGCCGTAGCTGTGACGATGTATTCTTGAGTGACCGTCGGTGGCACCACTGCCGTGGCGGGAACCCCTGCCCTGCAGCCCGCAAGTCCGAAGCCAATGAGCAGGATCGTCACGAGTTTCGTCCACCCAGCTATCCGGCGCGATGGATAAGATCGGGAGATAAGTGCATGCATAGAAGCCATTCTACCCTGATCCATGGATGCTCCGTCAATCCCGTTGTCACGAAATGGGAGGTACCTTCCGGAGACGTTCTTCCTTTCAACCCATACACAAGTGCCATGCCACGTGATACCATCTACCCCGATGATGAAAAATCCGTCACACTCCATCAGCCGCCGCGACACGCTCAAGCTCGGTGCCCTCAGCCTGGGCACGCTGGCGCTCCCCGTGAGAGCTGCCTCGAGATGGCAGTCGCAATTCCCGGACTCGGAGCGCCTGGGGCGCCTCGCACTGGCCAGCGCCGATGTTTATTCCAGGCCTGATGCTACAACGAACCCCGTTGCGCGACTCTACGAAGACGCTGTGATCCCCTGGTATCGTGAGGTCGTCGGATACCACCCCTATCGCTTCAACCAGCGTTTTATCGAAACGGATCAGGGCTTCCTTTGGTCGGGCGGAATTCAGCCGGTCGAGAATCAGCCCAATCCACCTATTGAAACCCTACCGGAGAGCAGTCTTGGACGCGGCATGTGGGTCGAGGTGACGGTTCCATGGGTTGACATCTACATCGAGAACCCCCCGGCTCGATCACCGTCCTTGAAGGAAAATCCAAGCCCGCGTCTGTATTTCAGTCAAATTCTATGGGCCGATGAGATCAGAATTTCCTCCAACAGCGGTCTTCCCCTGTACCGCCTGACCGAGAAATATGGCTACGGCGATATCTTTCTTGCCGATGCGCGTGCCTTCCGTCCGCTTGCTCCGGACGATCTCGCCCCAATTTCTCCCAGCGTGGAGCAAAAGCGCATCGATGTCAACGTCACCCGCCAGACCATGTCGTGCTTTGAGGGGGAGACCGAGGTGTACTACTGCCGGGTCTCGACCGGCGCGAAATACGATGCGTCGGGTAATCCGGTCGATGAATGGTCCACGCCGGTTGGAGAACACCCCATCTGGCGGAAGGTCGTTTCGCTCCACATGAGCGGGGGCACAACCGGCGGAGGCTATGACCTGCCCGGTATTGGTTGGACGACGCTTTTCGCTGGAAATGGTGTCGCGATCCACTCCACGTTCTGGCATAACAACTTCGGTGTTCCCATGTCGCATGGCTGTGTTAACGCCAGGCCCGATGACGCCCAATGGATCTTCCGCTGGACCACGCCGATTGTCGAGCCCGATCCGGGTGATGTGACGGTCTCCATGCCTGGTGGTACCCACGTTCGCGTGATCGAGTCCTGAAGAGATCGAAATCACGCTACAATACCTCCATGGCAACTCAACACGCCCTGGCTGTCGCCAGCCCCAATATCGCCCTGCTAAAATATTGGGGAAATCGTGATGCTCGTTTGCGCATCCCCGCAAATGATTCCCTTTCACTCACGCTTTCCAGGCTCGAGACCCGAACCTCGGTTCAATTTGACGAAACACTCAAAAGCGATCAATTAATTCTCAATGGTGTTGACGCACCGGACCCGTCGACGCGCCGGGCAGCCGGCGTGCTCGATGTTGTTCGCAAGATTTCGGGTCGGAACGAATACGCCCGGATCGAGAGCGAGAACAATTTCCCGATACGGGCCGGCATTGCCTCTTCGGCATCCGCCTACGCCGCGCTCGCCCTGGCTGCAAGCGCGGCCGCAGGTCTGCGTCTTGAGGAACAGGAGCTTTCACGGCTGGCCCGCCTGGGTTCTGGCTCGGCAGCTCGATCTGTATTCGGTGGCTACGTCGTTCTCCACGCCGGAAGAGATCATGATTCCGCCTTTGCCGAGCAGCTTTTTCCCTGTGCTTATTGGCCTCTAGTGGATGTGGTTGCCGTCGTCGAGCAGGCGCAAAAAGAAGTGGGCTCAACCGGAGGGCACGAGCTCGCACCAACCAGTCCGCTCCAGCAGGCCAGGATACAGGACAGCCCTCGCCGGTTGCAGCTTGCCCGGCATGCAATCGAGACGAAGGATTTCGAGCTGCTGGCCGCAGTCAGCGAACTCGATTCCAACATGATGCATGCTGTAATGCTCACTTCAAATCCTCCATTGTTTTACGTATCGCCAGCGAGCCTGGAGATCATGCTGGCCGTCATTCGCTGGCGCACGGCTGGCGATCCAGTCTTCTACACCCTTGACGCCGGACCGAACGTACACTGCATCACAACCCCCGACTTTACCCCGACACTGATCAGCCGCCTCCAGCAGGAACAAGACGTGAAGCAGGTGCTGGAGGCTCCGATGGGGAATGGTGCCCATCTAAACCCGGCCTGAAGCCCGAGGCCGGGTGATATAATCTTTCCCAGGTTTAGATCGTTAGGTACGAGGTGTTTGTGTCCGACTTACTTCTATTTGTGGTTGTGCTTGGCACGCTTTTGCTTGGCCATGAATTTGGCCATTTTCTTGCCGCTCGCTGGCGCGGTGTGAAAGTCGAGGAGTTCGGCCTGGGCTATCCACCGCGTATCGCAACACTCTTCACGATCGGCGAAACCCGCTACACCATCAACTGGATCCCATTCGGCGGTTTTGTCCGGCTGGCTGGAGAAGACGACCCGGACGTATCGAACGGGCTTTCCGGCGCAAGCAAACTTACACGGGCTATTGTGCTTCTGGCCGGCCCCGCGGCGAATATCGCCATCGCGTTCGTCGTATTCGTCGTTGCGTTCAAATTCGCTGCGCCAGATTTCAACCGCGTTCGGATTGGCGAAGTCACACCCAACACGCCTGCAGCCCAGGCAGGCGTCGAGGTCGGCGATATCGTACAATCGGTCGAGGGCACCCCGATCACCAGTTTTGAGGATATCCAGAACGCAACTCGAGATCACCTCGGGCAGCCCATGCAGATTACCCTCGACCGTG
>JBJYWH010000093.1:2719-6168 GCA_046259355.1 Anaerolineales bacterium | reverse complement strand
TGGGACGCCCCGGCCTGGTCGCGCCCTGGACGCTCGTCAGCCTGGGTTCTGTGGTCGTCACGCTGTCGCTCTTCGAACTGCTGCTGCACCCGTTCCCCCGCCTGTGGCCGGGCTACGCCCGCATGGTCGGCAGCAACTGGCGCCGCATCCACGCCGATATTCCCACCTATGTCTACGAGGCGAAAGGCGTGCAGTACCAGATCAACTCGCTCGGCTTCCGTGGCTCGGACCCGGTGCCGGATACGATCGATATCGTGGCGCTGGGCGACAGCTTCACCTTCGGCGTCGGCACCCAGCATCCCTGGCCGGAACAGCTCGCGCAGGAGCAGGGGGAAAGCGTGCTCAACCTGGGAATGGGCGGCACGGATCCCCCGAAATTCGTCAACCCGCTGCTTGAATTCGGCCTGCCGCGCTCGCCGAAGTACGTCGTGCTGGCCTACTTCGAAGGCAATGACCTTTATACCTGCTACCAGCCGGCTGCTCCGTCGGGCCGGCGTTGGGGTGATACGCTTGTGCTGCCCGACCTGATCGGCGGCGTGCGCGAGATGGTCCGCTTCCTCCAGCGGAATGATGAATTGACCTCCGAACTGACCTATGACATCGCCACGCCCTTCGAACGCGTGATCAACGGCCATCCTGTGACGCTCACGTTTTCACCCGCCTATGCTGCAACGCTGCTGCTCGATCGGGCTGCGATCGAGGCCTCCGAGAACTTCCGTATCGTCAGCACGAGCCTGGCGCGCATGGCGGAACGGAGCGCGGATGCCGGCGCCCGCTTCGTGCTGGTTTATGTGCCCGAACGCACCCATGTTTATTGGCCCTTGATCCGCCAGGATGATCCGCTGCTGGAGCAGTTGAACCGCGACATGTACTACCGCTGGGGAGAGAAACTGGGCTGTCTGGCACTCGCACGCGGCCGGGACGCGCCGGGGCTGGAGGCGTTCCGGGCCCAGATGGATGCGACCGTTGATGACCAGCGGAACCTGCTGCGCGATTTCGCCCAGGCTCACGGCATCCCGTTCCTGGACCTGACGCCGGTTCTGCAAGGCCTCGCCGCCAGCGGCGCGGTGCTCGCCGATCCGCTCGAGACGCACTACAACGATTCGGTCAACGCCTTGCTGGCGCAACAAATTGCAGGCTTTCTGCAAGCGCTGGAAGGCCGCTGAAGCCGCCCTCCCGTGGGCGTGGTTCAAAACTTGTACCGTTAAGACCGTGCCGATCCAGCATGCCACCAGTTACCTATGGACAATCCGGGCCGGGGCGATTATGTTGCTGGCGATCGGATTGAAAACGGTATCCAGCATAGGTGAGGACGATGGACGTTCTGCGAAAGATCTGGGCAGGCTGGAAGCGAGTAGGACGGCTGATCGGTGATTTTATCGGCCGCCTGGTCCTGACCCTGCTGTATTTCACGGTGGTGCTGCCGTTCGGGCTGATCACCCGGCTGGGCCGCGATCCGCTCGACACCCATCCCGGGACGTCGGCGGGCTGGGTCAAGAGACAGCCCCAGGAGGGCACGCTGGACGAAGCGGGCCGGCTTTCCTGATGAACATCCTCGGCATCTCCTGCTACTACCACGACTCGGCCGCCGCATTGCTCGTCGACGGCGAATTGGTCGCGGCCGCCGAGGAAGAGCGTTTCACCCGCCGCAAGCATGATTTCGGTTTTCCCTCCGGGGCGATCGATTTCTGCCTGACGCAGTCCGGCCTGCGCGGGGAGGACCTGGATTACGCCGTCTTCTACGAAAAACCGCTCCTGAAGTTCGAACGCATCCTGCTCAGCACGCTCGCCACCTACCCACGCTCGTACGGCGTGTTCCGCGAGTCGATGATCACCTGGTTCAACGAGAAGCTGTGGATCAAGAGCCAGATTCTCACCAAGCTGAACCTGCCCGAGAACAAACTGCTCTTCGCCGACCACCACATGAGCCACGCCGCCAGCGCCTTTTTCTGCTCGCCGTACGATGAAGCCGCCGTGCTCACGATCGACGGCGTCGGCGAATGGACGACGGCTGCGGTCGGCCGGGCGCAGGCTCTGTGGCCGGGCCGTGAGAACGGCAGGACGGAAAACCGCATCGAGCTGCTGCAGGAGGTTCGCTTCCCGCACTCGCTCGGCCTGCTGTATTCAGCCTTCACCGCCTTCCTGGGCTTTAGGGTCAACAACGGCGAGTACAAGGTGATGGGCATGGCGCCCTACGGCCGGCCGACGCGCGTCGAGGATGTGTACAAGCTGATCGAGGTCGGTGATGACGGCGGCTTCCGCCTGAAGATGGAGAATTTCTCGTTCCACCACTCGACCTCGAACACGTTCAACAGGAAATTCATCGACCTCTTCGGGCCGCCGCGCGTGCACGATGCCGACTTCTACACGCCAGCCATCCTGCGCTCGCTGGCCAAACCCGGCTGGAATGAAGAGACGGCCCGGGTCAACCAGCACTACGCCGATATCGCTGCCAGCGTTCAGGCCGTAACCGAAGAGATCATGCTCAAAATGGCACGCCACGCCCACCAGCTGAGCGGTTCGAAGAACCTGTGCATGGCGGGCGGCGTGGCGCTCAACTCGGTCGCCAACGGGCGCATCGCGCGCGAGACGCCTTTCGAACGGATCTACATCCAGCCGGCGGCGGGCGATTCGGGCGGCGCGTTGGGCGCAGCCTTGTATGCCCACCACGTGCTGCTCGGCAAACCGCGCCGCTTCGTGATGGAGCACGCCTACTGGGGCCAATCCTATGATGCAGAGCGGCAGCAGTCAGCCGTCAGCGCCTGCGGGCGTACGTTCGAGCTCGAACCCGATCTCGACCGGCGGGCGAGCCGCATCGTCGATGACCTGCTGGCCGGCAAGGTGATCGGGCTGTACCAGGGCCGCTTCGAATGGGGGCCGCGCGCCCTCGGCAACCGCTCGATCCTGGCCGACCCGCGCCGGGCGGAGATGAAGGACATCGTCAACGCCACCATCAAGTACCGCGAGCCCTTCCGGCCGTTTGCGCCGGTGGTGCTCGAGGAGCGGGCCGCCGAATACTACGCCGGCCTGGGCGATGTCCCCAATATGTACCCGCTGCGGTACATGCTGATGGTCTACCCTACGCTCGACGGCCGGGGGGAGCAGATCCAGGCTGTCACGCACGAGGGCGGCACCGGCCGGCTGCAGGTCGTGCGGCGGGAGTGGAACCCGCTCTACTACCGCGTGATCGAGCTCTTCGGCCAGGCGACCGGCGTGCCGGTGCTGCTCAACACCAGCTTCAACCTGCGCGGCGAGCCGATCGTGAACACGCCCGAAAACGCGCTCAATACCTTCAACAAGAGCGAGCTGGCGGCGCTGTACATGGACGACGTCATCGTCCGCAAGTGAGGTGATGGGATGCGGAACTTCCTGCGCGGCATGTGGATGAACCTGGGCGTCGCCCGCGAGCTGCTTTCGTTCCTGTGGCAGCGCAAGCTGTGGTGGCTGGT
>JBJYWH010000093.1:0-2619 GCA_046259355.1 Anaerolineales bacterium | reverse complement strand
ATGGAGAATCCCTTAGAGTACAGGCATCGTGCAATCCGGCACAAACCCGGAGGTAGCCGCCGATGTCCGCTTTCACTACCCATTCACTCCCCAAAAAGCTCTTGATTCTTCTCCTCCTTCCGCTCCTGCTCTTCGCCTGTGCGAGGACGGATGAGGTTTCGCCCCCAGGCGGAGAGGATGAAGACGCCATTCCCCTGCAAAATACCTCCGAGGCTCCTTCAGGCTCTGTATTACCCGATGTCATGGGGATGGTGATGAACCCGGATGGCTCGCCGGTCGCATTCGCCCTCGTCGGAGGCACAGAGCTGACAACCTTCGAGGGCATGATATCGGGGGCGCCGGCTGCCTCGGCGAGCGGCTGGATCGAAGTCGAGTCGAAGGGATACCTCACCGGCTACACCCGGCCCTACCATGCCTTTGGCGGGACCGCATATGTCCACGCCTATCTGACACCGGTTCAATTCGGCGTGCTTCTCGAGCAGGGCGGGGTTGCTTCCATGGACCTGACTCCGACCGCAGGTTACGCCGTATCCCTCGACCTGGCGTCATCCCAGTTCCCGGATAGCCCGGCCCAGGTTTTCGCTTCCCCGATCGATCCGCTGGACGTGGAATCACGCCACGCGCCCAATCCCGCGGGTTCCGGGTCTGCCCTGCAAATGGCATTCGGCGTGATGGCCTACAACGACCAGGGAGAACAAATCCCCCTTGCCTCCGGGGCATCGCTGGCCATCGAGGTCGCTGCCCCCCAGGCCGGGAGCGAAGATCTCCAGTTGGCCCGGTTTGACTATGAGGCCGGGGCGTGGACATCCGAGGGCATCCAGTGTACATCCACTGGCGCCGGGCAATTCGAGTGCAGTTCGGACTCTCTGGCATCGCTCTTCGGCATCTTCGGTCCTTCAATGGCGGCGGCTGGATCATCCTCCGGCGCAGCCGTGTCCTCGGCAGACGCTCCACGGGGCTCGGTCATCCTGGCCAGCCTGAATTTCGATCCTTCCATGCTCTTCCGATCCGGCCAGCTATCCTCGGAGGAGGATGCGTTCAAGGGCGCATTGGGCGCCTACCATGATTGGCTTGCCAGCCATGGCGGCAGCCTTGACCCCGATGATCCGCAGGCGCGCGCGGTGCTCGATGCCCTGGTCCAATCGGCGCGCGACTCGGCCGCCGTCAATCTCAACGATACCGGCATAAGCCATCTGACGGTGGCTGCAGCGGCGGCAGCGGATGCAGGCCTGGGCGACCTCAGCTCGGAGCTTGAAGGCGAAGCGGCCGACATCGCCGACGATCTCGGGCGGCAGGACCTGAACGAAAGCGACTGTGGGGAGTACAAGCGCCTGCTCATACGCGCGCAGCAAATCCTCACCTTGAAAGGCGATGCCAACCTGGCAGATCAACTGACCCAGAAAGCCCAGGACATGGCGACGGACTGCGATATCTGGATCGGCCGCATCCAGGTTTTCATGCGCGTCAACCACTCGCACCCGGCCGGGCTGGATATGTCCTCTGTCTCTGGCAGCCTGTGGATCGAAAGCCACAGCATCCAGATGTGGACCAACGTCGATGATTACGTCATGCACGGCGAGGACAAGATCAACCTGATCTTCACCCAGGTAACCTATAAGAGAGACGATGAGTGCAAGCAGGAGATCAAGATGTACGGGCAGGGCGGCCTTCAGACCGCCCTGATCCAGGGCCGCTACGACGGGTACAGCTTCCAGATCAACAGCTTCGCACCCGAAACGTCCGGCATCACGATCGTCCAGGCCTGGAATATGCAGGACAAAGTAGACGAAACCTGCCAGACCATCCTGAACACCCAGTACCAGTTCCCGAACTACGTGAGCGTGATCGTGCACGGCTTTGAGTACGGCAGCCCTCCGATTACCCTCCAGGACATGCTTGATGAGGGCTCCACGACAAGCATTATCACGCCGCAGGACAGCATCTATGGCTTTGACGAGATCACCAACCCGGATCCAGATTTGGGGAAATACCCCTTCACAACCGCCCGGGTGGACTGGACCTTCACGCACCGGGATAAAAAACTGCCGGTGAAAGAGTGAAGATAGCCGGCAAGCAGCCCGATAGGGAGGACCCCATGAGGAACCATCAAGCCCCAGGTCTGATCCTGCTCTCGCTCCTGCTGCTTGCATCGATGCTGCTCTCCGGCTGCGGCGCTGCGACGGATGAACCTCGGGCGGAAATCGATATCCCATCCGCGTCGAGCGAATCAACCGGGAGCGACATCAACACGCAGGAACCCGAATTCGAAGGCGCACCCGTGCAGGAAGCCGAACTCCCGGCCGGCTTTCCGGCCAGCTTCCCGATCCCGGCCGAGGCGCGCATCGGCTCCACGCTCGGCGTCGGCGGTGAGGGCGAGTTCCGCGTCTTCCTCTCCCTGACCACGCCGCTCGAGGAGTCGCTTGCCTGGTACCAGGGAGAATTGGTCGGCCGGGGTTGGACCCTCGACGAGCAAGCCGAAACCAGCCGCGGTACCGAGTGGACGATCTCCAACCCCGAATATCAGGGTGAACTGCTGTTCGTCGAAGCCGATACCGGGGTGGTGCTCGATGTTCACCTGACCCCTTCCGGCAGCACCACCGCACAGCCGGAAATTCCGGA
>JBJYWH010000092.1:1122-8307 GCA_046259355.1 Anaerolineales bacterium | reverse complement strand
TTCGGATTTTGAGCGTCAAGGCCTGCGGCTGGTGACTTCAGAGGATCCACTCGATGAGCGCCGTCCGACCTCGTGACCGATCGGCCGGGACATGAGCCGGATTCCATGGGAAGAGGGGTCCTGCAGCTGGATATTGCCACCATCCCGTTCGTATTCCATGCCCGTCGCCTGGATGCGAGCCGTTATCGTATCGACTGCATCCTGATCGGGCAGCAGTATTGTGAAATACTCCAGGCCGAGTGCATCCTCCGGCGGCGGCGGCGCGCCCTCCCCCTGCCACGTGTTGAGCCCGATGTGGTGGTGGTAGCCGCCGGCTGACACGAACGCCGCACCGACCTGCCGGGCCAGGCCCATGATATCGAACCCGAGCAGCCCGTGATAGAAATCAAGCGCTTCATCGAGGTTTCGCACGTGCAGGTGGACATGGCCGATGCGGAGAGCGGGCGGCGCCGGCCGATCCAGGGGTTCAGCGGGAGCCAGGTGTTGGAAGAGGGCTTCGAGGTCGAGCGGCTCGCGCCCGTCGCTCCAGGTGCCGTCGGCGCGAACAGCGTCAAACGTCCCGCCCTCCATGCTCCAGGAACCATCCTCGGGTGATTCAGCATAGAGCTCGATCCCGTTGCCTTCCGGATCCTCGAGGTAGGTCGATTTCGTCATGATGTGGTCGGTGGGCGCGTTGGGATAGCGTAGAGAGATCAGGCGGGCGATCGCCCGAGCCAGCCCGGCGCGATCCGGGTAGAGCAGGGCGAAATGATACAGGCCGGTCACGCGCCGGTAGCGCTGGTTGCTGGGTTTTTCGGTCAATTGGAGCAGGTCTGCTCCCCCCGCACCGAGGCCGGCTTGATCTTCCGTCTGCCAGTGAATCTGCAGGTTCAATGCGGAGCGGTAGAAATGAAGCTGTCCGTCGAGATCCGCAACCAAGAGCGCGAGGGTACCTATGCGGGTGTCGGGATGGATGGAGAAAGGTTTCTTTGTCAGGGGCTGGTCCATGTTTTTTCGATTTCACTCCTGTCCAGCAGCGCTCGTGGCCTCGATTCAGTCCACTTCGAAATTTCTACGATCCCACGGTTGTGCGGCCTTCCGTTCCAGAATGCTGCGCAGAGCTGCCGTTTGCATGGTGAGCCGCGCCAGAGCGGCCTCTTCGGCCTGCGGCAGGACGGGTCCCCCGGTGATACCCAGCGCCGCAATTTTGTGCAGCTTGTCCACCTCGCGCAGGACGGCAGCGAGGAGCATGCGTTCCTGGGGAAGCTCGCGAACAGGGGCAGCGAGCAGCTGATCGATGCGGGCTGTAATCTCTCGCGCCTGAAGCCGACGTTCGCCTGACAGACGGTAGATTTCCTGTTTGATCAGCTCCAGATGGCGGCCTGGTGCGAGCGCCTCCGGCAGTTGGTAGAATTCAAACATCCTTATTCGCGGCCTTCTCATTCTTTACCAATATTGTCAGGATTCTATCAGGTACGCCGAAAAGTGGAGCGAGGGACTCGTCAGCGTTGCGAAGCTGCCCTCGTGACAGAGATCGACGGCAGAGCGGGGAATTCGCACGCAGCGATTTGGTTTCAACCGGCTCCCGTTCGAGCTACAATTCGATCGGAACCGCTCACCCAAGGGTTGAAGATGACCGACAAGGAACTCATCGATTGGCTGCTGGAGGGGGATGTCGCCCTGCAATACCAGGTGCAGCGTGATCTCCTCGGCCAGGATCGGCTCGACCTGCAAGCCCGGATCGAAACCGAAGGGTGGGGGGCGCGATTTCTCTCTTTACGGAAATCCAACGGGCATTGGGGTCGGGGTTTCTATCAGCCGAAATGGACCAGCTCCCACTACACCCTGCTCGATCTGCGGCTGCTCGAGCTTCCCGGGACGAATACTGCCGCACGAGAAGCGGTCGCGTTGATCGCCGAGCACGAGAAGGGTGGTGATGGAGGAATCAATCCCGGCAAGACGATCAAACAAAGCGATGTCTGCGTGAACGGGATGTTCCTCAACTATGCCTGCTATTTCGGAATCGACCCGCAATCGCTGCGCTCAATGGTGGACTTCGTGCTCGACCAGCGCATGCCGGATGGGGGCTTCAACTGCCAGAAAAATCGAAAGGGCGCGCGTCACAGTTCGATGCACTCGACCATCTCGGTCCTGGAGGGCATGCTTGAATATGAACGGCGCGGCTACACCTACCGACTGGCTGAATTTCGGGCCGCGGCCGAAGCCGGGCGCGAATTCCTGCTCATGCACCGGCTTTACCTCTCCGATCGCACGGGGGAGATCATCGACTCGAAGTTTCTCATGCTCAGCTTTCCGGGCCGATGGCGCTACAACATCCTGCGTGCGCTGGACTACTTCCGGGATGCAGGGATACCGTGGGATGAACGCCTGCGGCCGGCGCTGGAGACTCTGCTGGGTAAGCGGCGGCACGATGGTCGCTGGCCGCTGCAGGCAAGGCATCCGGGACAGACGCATTTTGAGATGGAGGAACCCGGTCAACCCAGCCGCTGGAATACGCTGCGAGCTTTACGAGTCTTGAAACGTTATCGTCCCAGTCTGGATTTGGCGTGACCCTGCGGTCCACGCCGGCTGGACCGAATCGAGAAGTGGGATTTCGCCCGTCGATTTTCGAACAAAGCACCACCGGGCTGGAAACCGGGAGGGGGATTAGCTTGATCCTTGCCGCTGCCCCGTTTCGTCGGGTGGTTCATCCAGCGGCAGGAAAATCGTGAACTTGCTGCCCTCGGCTGGTTTGCTCTCCACCTCGATCCGCCCACCATGTGCTTTGACCAGGTCGCGCACGATGGTCAGGCCCAGGCCCATCCCCCGGCTATTGTATTTCGTGTTGCTGGAACGGTAGAACGGCATGAAGATATGAAGTCGGTCGCCGTCTTCAATCCCTTTCCCGCTATCGATCACCTGGATCCAGAGCTCCCGATCCACCGTGCCGCATTCCACGGCGACCTTTCCACCCGGATCCGTATACTTGATGGCGTTGCTCAGCAAGTTGCCGATTACCTGGTCGAGCCGCCCTGGATCGGCTTGCAGCTGGGGCAATCCATCGGGAATGCGACAATCCCAGGACTGCTTTTTGCTCAGGGCCATTTCCTTCCAGGACGCAAGGATCGACGGCAGCCAGGTCATGAGGTCGATCGGCTGCCGGTTGATCTGTAGGGTGCCGGACGCGCGTTCATCGATGGTTTTCATGTCTTCAAGCAGCTGTGTGAAACGCCTGGTTTCCTGGTCGATGCCGGCAAGCAGATCCTCTCGCAGGTCTTGATTTTCCCATGCACCACGTTTCAAGGCCTGGATCGCAGCCGTGATGGATCCGAGCGAGCGGCCAAGTTCATGGACTTGAGTCGCGAAGATTTTACGCTCGGTAATGTCCATCGAATAGCCGATCAAGCCAACGATTTGATCGTCCACGTCCCGCTGCAGGGAGAGCGAGAGGTGCGCGTAGAATGGCCGGCCGGATTTCCGATGCATGCGAACTTCGACTTTGTGCTCACCCGACTTGAGCAGCGGCTCGATGATCTTATGCTGCAGGAAATCGTATTGATCATCCTCGTAAACGAAGGAGATATGGCGTCCGATCGCCTCCTCCTTCGTGTATCCGAAGATCACCTCAGCGCCGTGATTCCAGCTGGTGACGATGCCGTCAAGGTCGGTCGTGACCACCGAATCATGGATCTGTTCGATGATGGTTGCTTGATTTCGTAGCGCGGTCAGCAGCCGCTCGCGTCCGATAGCTTCCGCCAAGATATTCGCCATCGACTGAAGGAAGTTGATGTCGTTCTCAGAAAATTCTCGGCGTCTTGCGCTGTGAGCACCAAGTACACCGTAGGGACCCTTGGCGCCTTTGATGATGACGCTCATGCCGCTCACAATCCCGTGATCGACCAGGAGGGCCGGGCCTGAAAAGCGCGTCTCCTCACGCAGGTCCGTGACGATCACCGGTTGGTTGGAGGCCAGCGTGTAGCCCGCCTGGGAATCTTTACCGACCGGGATCACGGCATGGCCGATCAGACCATCATTCCATCCCACACCGTACTTTAGAAGGAAACCCTCTCCATCGGGAAGCAGTTCAAGCACTTTGATGTATTCGAGATCGAGGAGTTCTGCCAGGGATTGGACTGCGCGCGACATGATGTCGCCCAAGGGTGCCTCTGTGAGCGCTAACTGACCCAGATCGCTGATCGCCGCCTGCTGTCTTAGCCGAGCATGGAGCTCGGTTTCGAGATCGTACACTTCATCGATCCCTTGCTGGGCGATGGCTTTTGTTTCCTGCCGCAGCGGGTCTGCGGTTTTTCGGTCCCTCTTCTGGATGCGTTTCGCACTCATCCTGGGTCATGCTTCTCCTTTTCTCGCTTGTCGAAAGGGGATTGCACCTCATTATACGTCACGTGCTTTGAAGCTCGAAACGCCCGATCGATGGCCAGGAAAGCATGGGACAGGCCCCTTCGAGGACGTTCTACCTGGCGCTGCCTCTTGGAGATGGTTTCTCCCGGTTCATGAGGGCTGCAATCGGCCGACCAGCTTCCTGCATTCAGCCGATTGTTCTCACTGCCGGCGAGATCCTCCTCACCGAACCGATCTGGATGGGATCGAACTGCACCTCGGGTTTCCACCTTGCGAATCATCCACAACCCACGCAATCGGAAAGAGGGGCAATCCAGGATGGCATGTTGCCTGAAGGCCTGTATTCGAAAGACCACCCGCGGCATAGCGTCAGGGATTCCCGGTGATATCGAATCCGGTCGCCCGTCCAATCACCTACCGATCTATCCCCTGGAAGGAGTCCGCGATGTGGTTGCATCTTTTCCGTGTACCAAATTCTTGACACTTTCCGAAATTCGGATACCATGAAGATTAGTTCCATACGGAACTATTCACCGCCGGGAGCAGCGCGAAAACGAATGAGCCAGGTATCGGTACCTCTCACCGATGGCAATTCACCCACTCTACGCAACTACCATCTCATTCATAAACTGTATGTATTGCTTGACGCCAGCGATCGGCAGGTGCTCGACCGCTTTGGCTTGATTGGTTCCCAGTTCCGCCTGTTGATGAATCTCGATCCGATCGCCGGTCAGCGCCTGACCACGCTCAGCACCCGGCTTCTGCTTTCGAAAAGCACCATCTCCCGCATTATCGATCAGCTCGAAGCCATGGGTTGGGTGAAAAGGGTCGATGACCCGAATGATCGCCGTGCCCAGCGGGTGATTCTCACCCCGCTGGGAAGTGAACAGCGGGCCATGATTTCAGCTGTGCATCTCAAACAGCTCAGTCTGAGCCTGGCGGATATTCCGCTTGATCAGTTGGAGCAGCTTGAATTGCTGCTCCGGCGCGTTTCACAATGCCTCTCGGATGTTCCGCTTGAGACAAGTGATGTCAACTGACCCCCGCCGCGAGATGCCGGTCGGAGGCTTTCAAAGGAGGTGCTGTCTCAACCAACCTGATGCGAATGGCTGACCGATGGATGTAATCCCAACCGAACTCGATCCTTTAAGATGGAGGAGTGGAGAGATGAAACGAAGGATTTTGTGGTCTTTGATCACAACGGCGCTGCTGGCAAGCATGCTGCTCGGCGCCTGTGCATCGGCGACCGAAACGCCAGCGCCCACCGCGACAAAAGCGCCGCCGACCGCGGTTCCGACGGCAGTTCCCACCGAACCGCCCGCGACACCAGAAACCACACTCGTTGTCTGGGCTGATGAGACCCGTGCTCCGATTCTGCAAGCCCTGGCGGATGACTTCCAGGCTGCCTATGGCGTCGGACTGGAGGTTCAGCAGGTTGCGGACATCAACGATCAGCTCCCGATCGCAGCCCCGGCCGGTGAAGGCCCCGACATCTTCATTGGCCCGCACGACCGCCTCGGCGGATGGGTTTCCAGCGGCCTGGTGGCCCCGATCGACCTGGGAGCCAAGTCAGACCAGTTCCTGCCTGTGACGCTCGATGCGTTTACCTATGATGGCAAGCTGTACGGCATGCCGTACGCCTTTGAGAACATGGGCCTGTTCCGAAACACGGACTTGGTCCCGGATGCGCCCGCCACATGGGACGAGCTGCTGGCGGCTTCCAAGACGCTGCAGGATGAAGGCAAGGTGACCTATGCTCTGGGCCTGGAAGACAACGGCTACAAGGTCTATCCGATCCTGACCTCGTTCGGCGGCTATGTGTTCGGAAAAGATGACGCTGGCAACTGGAATCCAAACGACCTCGGTATCGACAGCCCCGGCATGGTCGCCGCCGGCGATTGGATCGCCGAGAACGTTGCCGCCGGCCTGATCAGCCCGAACGCCAACGACGCCGATACGGCTGAGACCCTGTTTGAGACCGGCGCTGTGCCGTTCATTATGACCGGCCCCTGGGCCCTGGAGCGCTTCCAGACGGCGGGCATGAACTTCGCGATCAGCCCCTTCCCGAGCGACGGTCAGCCGTTCGGTGGAGTTCAGGGCTTCATGATCAACGCCTTCAGTGAGAACATCCTGCTCGCCCAGGCCTTCCTGACCGAGTATGTTGCCACCGAAGATACGATGCAGAAGCTCTACGTCGCCGGCGCCCGGCCTTCGGCCTTCCTGCCGGTGCTGAACGCCACCGAAGATCCCTATCTGGCGGAATTCGGCCAAGCCGGCGCAAACGCCGCGCTGATGCCGGCCATCCCGGAGATGGGCGCGGTCTGGGGTTCGTGGAACTCGGCCGTCGTGCTGGTGATCACCGGCGAGGATACGCCCGAGAACGCATTCAAGACCGCTGCACAGCAGATCACGGATGTGCTCACCAGCAACCTGACCGGCATGGTCAATGTGCCCGGCTCGTACCAGGCGGCTGCCGGCTGTGCCGCGGACTGGGATCCGGCGTGCGAAGTGACCGCGCTGACCGAAGGCGCTGACGGGCTGTACACCGGCTCGTTTGCAGTTCCGGCTGGCGAGTACGAATGCAAGGTCGCACTGGATGGCACCTGGACGACCAACTATGGCGTCGATGGCGTGTCGGGCGGCGATAACTACAAGTTCAGCCTGACCGCCGATGGCACCGTCAGCTTTACCTATGATCCGAATTCGCACGTTCTGACGATCGCAATCGAGTAGGCTGTTGAGTTGAAGGGAGGCCGGATCGTATCCGGCCTCCCCTTCCACAACCCAGGGTCTGAGTGGATGCTTCATGATGCCTTGGTCAGCGGCCGGTCCGACCGGCGGTCTCCG
>JBJYWH010000092.1:0-1112 GCA_046259355.1 Anaerolineales bacterium | reverse complement strand
ATGCTTCATGATGCCAGCTTTTCTTGATCGTGCCAGGTTCGATTTGTCGTGGTGATTTGAAGATCCCGATTGCGTTTCCTGCTGGATTCAAGCCAGATATGTAGACCATCAAGGGCGAGGGAGGTGTATCTTGGCTGATCAACCGCAACCCAAGGGTTTGAAGAAATTCAGCGAGTCGGCGACCCTTTCAACCGGATCGCTGCTCATGCGCCTGATTCTCCTGGCGGTAATCGACGCTTTCGTGGTCTGGTTCATTCTCGCCCTTGTGCCGCGCGGGAATATCATCCTGGCGGTCGCGGTTGCCATTATTGCAGCCATCGTCAATATCGTCGTGCTTTATTCTGAAGCCGCTCCACTGCGATGGATGATCGTTGGACTCGTCCTGATGGCGATGTTCGCGGTTTATCCCATCCTGTACACCGTATACGTCTCCACGACGAACTACGGCTTCGGCCATCTGCTCACCAAGGAGCAGGCAATCCAGCAGTTCGAGAATACGAAATATCTTCCGGAGGGGAAGGGTGCCTTCACGTGGACCGCATTTCGCTCCGACGACGGTAACTTTGCCCTCTGGCTGCAGAATGTTCAAGGCCAGAGCTACCTTGCGCTTCCGGATCAACCGATCACGTCCGTCGAACCCGGACAGCAGGGCGTCGGCCCACTGGATGCCGATGGCATTCCCACGACGATCGAGGGCTACACCCGCTTGAACCGGCTCACGGTCGTACGGTATATCAACGACCTGGGAAAGATCTCGTTTGGCACGGGGAATTTGATCGTCCAGGTGTCCAGTCTCGATACGGCCTCCGAGCTCGAACCGCTCTATTCCTATGATGCATCGAGGGATGTCCTCATCAACAAGGAGACCGGGATGGAGTACAGCCCTTCCAGGGGCAACTTCGTCTCCCGGACCGGAGAAGTCCTGACGCCTGGTTTCCAGATCTCGGTCGGGTTTGATAACTTCGTACAGTTCGTGAAGAGCCCTGCTCTCCAGGGGCCGCTGGTGCGGATCATCATCTGGAACTTCGCATTCGCCTTTCTCAGCGTGGCGATGACGTTCGCCCTGGGGTTGTTCCTGGCGATCATCTTCAGCGACCCGGAGCTTCGCGGCC
>JBJYWH010000091.1:0-2754 GCA_046259355.1 Anaerolineales bacterium | reverse complement strand
CGACCCGTCCACAGCGCGGAAAATATCGTCCGATAAGCTGGTTCAACACCTCGTCAAGTGGGTCCGTAGCTTGAGCCCTATCGATCGGCTCAGCCTCCCCAGCCTTGAGAAAGGCCTGCAGCTCCCGCTCAAAGATCACCCGAACAAAGGTCTTCAGTAGATCATCCTCTCCGGCTTCAGGCGGCATTTGCACAGCTGCCACCTTCACAGAAGGTGCTTCATGCAGCAGATCGGAAGCAAGCTCGATCGAGGCGAGGGTGTCTGTTTCCATGTCCACCCTTCCATCTTAGGCCAGTACTGCTGGCGCCTGGCTTACAGCTCCCTTACAGCGCGACCCAGCTTTCCATACTCGCAGCAAGCCGGCCGCATCCAGAAGGCCGGAGATCCTGGGCCGTCCCAGGCCCTCTATTGAGATAAATCCTCTGTAATTTCTCTGGAATTTCCCGATCGGATCGGGACACCGGTCCCATGACAGCGGGACAGCTCCCCGCGTAGACTGACATCGTTCAAGAAACCAAGGAGGAAATGCGATGCAGAAGATCTTGAAGGGGTTGGGATACGCAGCGGTTGGCCTGCTCGCCCTGGCTTTGCTTACGGCTGCAGCCGTGTACCTGCTCAGTGAGAATCGGTTGAATGCACGATTCGACGTTCCAGCCGAGCGGCTGACCTTTCAAACAAGCCCGGAAGCAGTTGCCAGCGGTGAACACCTGGTCTTGATTCGCGGCTGCACGGACTGCCATGGATCCGACCTTGGCGGCGGGGTCGTGATCGATGATTCGATGCTCGGCAGCATCTATGCCGCCAATCTCACAACCGGCAGCGGCGGCATTGGTTCGTCAGTCTCCGACGAGGATCTGGCCCGGGCGATACGGCATGGCGTCCGGCGCGACGGGACCGGGCTGCTGGTCATGCCTTCAGCCGAGTACGCTCACCTGAGTGACGGTGATATCAATGCCATGATCGCGTATATCCGCAGCGTACCGGCGGTGGATCAACATCTTCCACCAGTTCGCCTCACCTTGCTCGCCCGCTTCCTGTTCCTGGCTGGCCAGCTTCCGCCGCTCGCGGCAGAAATCATCGACCACCAAGCCTCGCGGCTAGAGAGCCCTCCGCCGGCTGTGGATGCCTCGTACGGGGAATACCTGGCGCTATCCTGCACCGGCTGCCATGGCCGGGACTACAGCGGAGGCCCGGTTCCCGGCGCCGCGCCCGGCGCACCCGAATCCGCCAACCTGACGCCAGCCGGTGAACTGGCCGGGTGGAGTGAGGCTGATTTCATGCAGACGCTGAGAACCGGGGTTACGCCGGAAGGGAGGCAGCTCGATCCTTCGGTCATGCCCTGGCCCATGACCGCTCAGATGACCGATCTCGAACTGCAGGCGATCTGGACTTTCCTGCAGACACTCTCACCGGTCCAGTAACTCATTCTTCCGGGGTGGAAGGCCATGAGCCTTCCACCCCTCATCGGAGGTTTATTATGATCCGCTGGTTTTCATCCTTGAATGGTGCCATTGTAATCACCGCGCTGACCATCTTAAGCGAAATCTGGCGTGGTTTCCTCGACGCGATGTTCGTCTTCCCGGTTGATTTCGGCGATCCAGCCTCCATGCAGGCTGCAGCGTTGGTCTTCGCCCTTCTCTTTGGCGGCTGGACCTGGTCGCTGGCGCTTGCCTGGCGCGGCAGCCGCAGGGCGTTGATCGTGACGTTTATCCTGAACCTGGTCGTGCTGGTCGCGATTCCTGTCAGCTGGCTGTTCGTCTACTGCCCGGCGGCATGCCGGGCGACGGCCGGCATCTTCAATCTGGCGAACACACTCAATCTCGCTCTTGGAATCCTGGCCGGCATTTCCCTCGCTCTTCAGCTGAGGCCGTCCGCAGCAGCCTTCAGCCGTATGCGTACGGCGGAGGGAGACTGAGCCATGAAGACCCACTCCACCTCGGTTCAACCCGATCGAATGACGCGCTTCGTCATTCACTGCTCTGCAGCCAGTGCGGCGTTTGCCGCGGCGGGTATTCTCTTCCTCGTCATCTTCTACGCCGGAATCCCGCTGTTCGGACCGCTCAACGATGCGGCCGTGGTCTGCCAGTACCTTCTGATGCTTCCCGTCTTCTACCTGGTCAACCACATCACCGGGGGCAAAGGCGGGAAAGATATCCAGCTGGTTCAAGTGCTTGGATTATCCGGAATGCTGGCCGTCATCACCGTGCAGCTGCTGCTCATCCTGGGCGTGCTGCGTTTTGAGCGCCAGATCGTGATGGTGATCCCGGCTTTCCTGGTCGTGGCAGCCTGGTTCGTGGCCACCGAACGAGCGGGGAGGAAAGACCCGCGCCTGCCCAAGGGGACTGCCCGGGCACTGCTCGCCGGATTGGTCATTGGATATCCCCTGTGGGCCCTGGATCTGCGCCGGCGCCTGGTGGCGCATGGCTCTCCGTTGTCGATGAAGAAGGAGCTTGAGTAATGTCCAACCCACGAGTTTTTCTCGCCTGCTACGATCGGGGCGTCACCCGCGCGACGGAAAGTCACGATGGCACATGGAAGGTCGACAGGGCTCTGCCGGAATTCCAGGTGACATGCCTGACCCAAGATCCATCCAACCCCCGCGTCGTTTACGCTGGTACACGGGAGCACGGCGTCTGGCGATCGGAGGATAGGGGAAGAACGTGGAATGAAGCCGGACTACGTGGGCAGGTCGTCAAATCGCTCGCGGTCAGTCCGCATGATTCCAATACGCTCTTCGCCGGCTCCAAACCCGCC
>JBJYWH010000090.1:0-4721 GCA_046259355.1 Anaerolineales bacterium | reverse complement strand
GGACAGCGGACTCTGAATCCGTCAGCCGAGGTTCGAATCCTCGACCCCCAGCCTGGACCGCCCGGGATCATCACGCCGGGCGGTTTGATTTCCGATAGAAACAGCCCCGAGAATTCATGGTTTATATGGCTATACGAAGATAACCCGGCCCGACAGACAACATCGACTCGCCCCGATGGTATAATCCCACCGTGCCCGAGCCATCCCTCCAAAATGCACTGGAACGTACTCGGCGAGCGGCATTCGGCCGAATTGCCCACCTGCTTGGCACGAGTGAATTAACCCGTGAATTCTGGGAAGAACTGGAAGCCTCACTCGTGCAGGCTGATCTCGGAATCAAGCTGACCGGCGCGGTGCTCGAGCAGCTCCAGAACCAGGCCCGATCGCAGGGTTACGTGAATGGAGACCAGGTGGAGCAGGCCTTGCGGAATGCACTGCTCTCCCGGCTGCCCACGATCCAGGAACCACGTCCTTCTCCGGACACTCGTCCCTTCGTGACTCTCATCGTGGGCGTGAACGGATCGGGGAAGACGACCACGGCTGCGAAACTCGCCTGGCGTTGGAAAGAACGAGGTTTGCAGGTAATGATGGCAGCCGCCGACACGTTTCGTGCGGCTGCCCGCGAGCAGCTCGAGATCTGGGCTGAGCGCTTGCAGGTTGAGCTGGTATCCGGCGAGCCAGGCAGCGATCCCGGTGCCGTCGTTTACAATGCAGGGCAGGCAGCGCTCGCACGGAATGCCGACGCTCTCTTGATCGACACCTCCGGGCGGATGCACACCGAGCATAACCTGATGGCTGAATTGGAGAAGATCCACCGCGTGGCGGGGAACGTCATCCAGGGAGCTCCACACTGCTCGATCCTTGTACTGGATGCGACCACCGGACAGAATGGACTGGCCCAGGCGAAGGCATTCTCTCAGGCCATCCCGATCGACGGCGTAGTCCTGGCGAAGCTCGACGGATCCGCACGAGGCGGCATCGGCCTCGCCATTCAGGAAGAGCTCGGCTTGCCGCTCTACTTCGTCGGTCTGGGTGAGGGCATACAGGACCTGCAGGCGCTTGATGCAGAAGCTTATGTGAACGGGCTGCTGCCGGCCTCGTAGGCGAAGCCCGGATCATCACGATATTTCCCACACAGCGAAGAGGATAGAACCATGCAAGATCTATCGATGCGGTTGCAGCAAATCGAAGAGAGAATTCAAGACCTCATGGTGCGTCTTTGACCTGCCAAAAAAGGAAGCCCAGCTAGAATCACTGCAGAAGGCAGCGGAAGCGCCAGACTTCTGGCACAATCAGGATGAAGCCAAGAAGACCATGCGCCACCTCTCGCGTGTCCAGGGGGAGATCGAGAACTGGCATAAACTTGAGAGCCGGGTTGCCGACGCGTTGGAGCTCGCCCACCTGGATGACGAAAGCATTTACGCCGAGCTCGAGTCCGAAGTTACCGCCATCGAAGGCGAACTTGATCGGCGCGAGCTCGATGCCATGCTTTCCGGTCCTTATGATGATGAAAATGCGATCCTCGCCATCCATGCAGGAGCCGGTGGAACCGACTCTCAGGATTGGGCCGAAATGCTCCAGCGAATGTACCTGCGCTGGGCTGAAGCGCGGGGTTTTGAGTCCGAAATCCTCGACTACAGCGAAGGTGAAGAAGCCGGGATCAAGAGTGTCACAATCGCCGTTGAGGGCGATTACGCATACGGTTATCTTCAATCCGAGAAGGGCGTCCATCGCCTTGTCCGGCTCTCGCCCTTTGACTCGGCCAACCGGCGTCACACTTCTTTCGCCCTGGTGGAAGTTCTGCCGCAGGTCGAAACCAACGATGAGGTTGAAATCAACCCGAACGACCTGCGCATTGACACCTACCGCTCGGCAGGCGCCGGCGGGCAAAACGTACAGAAGAATGAAACCGCCATCCGTATTACCCACCTGCCAACCGGGATCGTGGTGACCTGTCAGAATGAGCGCTCCCAGATGCAGAACAAAGAAAACGCGATGCGCGTGCTGCGAGCCCGCCTGCTGGATCTCAAGCAGCAGGAGCAGGAAGCGGAGATGGCCGAGATCAGGGGTGATTATGTAAAGGCAGAATGGGGCAGCCAGATTCGATCCTACGTTCTGCACCCGTACCAGATGGTCAAGGATCACCGCACCGATACGGAGACGGGAAACACCCAGGCGGTTCTCGACGGCGACCTCGATCCGTTCATGGAAGCTTATTTACGTTCGACGCTGGCCAGCAAGGCCGCCTAGGCCGTGAACGGCCCGGGGGATGGGCTTGAAGCCTAAACCTTGCCGCGGACATACCCGTCTGCTATAATCCGGCGGCTTGTGACGAGAGGAGATTACGCGTGACTACGTATCTTGACCTTGCCTTGATTGTTATCTCGATCGCATTGATCGCGGTCATTCTACTCCAGAGCCGTGAAGCGGGGCTGGGCGGGCTTGGTGGCGGCGCCGATCTGGGCGGTGCGGGCTACCACGTACGGCGTGGGATTGAAAAAGTCCTCTTCAACGTCACCATCGTCCTGGCAGCTCTCTTTTTCATCATTGCTCTGGTTAGCGTTACACTATCCAGCTGATCCTTTCTCATTCTCCTCCTCGCACAGAAACTCTCGGAGATGCGCAACTTACGCTGGCAAGTGCTGATCGCAATCGGTGGCTTGGTTCTGGTCATCGGTTTGCTCATCGGCCAATCATCAACACCTTCAGCGGTTGAACCGGAACCGGTCGTCGGAGGCGCTTATGCCGAGGCGATGGTCGGTTCGATCATGCGCCTCAACCCGCTCCTGGATAAATTCAACCCGGTCGATCGCGATATCGACCAATTGATCTTCTCCGGTCTGCTCCGATTTGACTCGCGCGGAAACCCCGTACCCGATCTGGCAGAGAGCTGGAATATTTCCGCTGATGCATCCTTGTATACGGTGATCCTGCGGCCGGATGCATACTGGCACGACGGAGAGCCCGTCACATCCGATGACATCATCTATACCTTCTCCAAGTTTCAGGATGACGATTATCCTGGCCCGCAGGCGCTGCACGATCTCTGGACTCAGGTGAACATCGTCCGGCTGGATGATCGTCGAGTTCAGTTCCAGCTGCCCGAATCGTTTGCTCCCTTCCTCGACTACCTCGCGCAGGGACTTCTTCCCGATCACCTGCTGCGCGGCGTATCAGCTTCCGACCTCATCGATCATCCGTTCAATTTAGAACCCGTCGGCACGGGGCCCTTCCGCTTCAGTCAATTCCTGCTCACCGACGAACAGATCGTCGGGGTTAGCCTTTCTGCCTTCGAGGAATACTACGATCAACGGCCTTATCTCGAGCGGGTGGAGTTTCTTCTTTACCCGGATGAAGAAGCTGCGCTTCAAGCCTACGAAGACGGTGAGGTGCTCGGCCTTCAACAGGTCGATGACACCATTCTGCAACAGGTGCTCCAGCAGCCCTCTCTCAACCTGCACAGCGCACGGCTCCCCCGGCTTGGCATCATTTTCCTGAACCTGAAGAACGCTGAAAAGACGTTTCTGGCCGATAAAATCGTCCGGCGCGCGCTGATGCTGGCCCTCAACCGCCAGTGGATCATCAACCGCGCATTCGAAGGTCAGGCCGTCATTCCAGATGGACCCATCATGCCCGGAACATGGGCTTATGCGGACGGGCTGCCGCAGCAGGAATTTGATCCGGAAACGGCAGCCAGCCTGCTGGCCTCACGCGGTTGGGATCTTCCCGCCGGAGCTGCCGCCGGGACGCCGGAGTATGTCCGCACGAATGAGGAAGGCCAGCAGCTGAATCTTGAACTCGTGTACCCGGACACGCCCGCTCAGACGATCATCGCGAACATCATTCAAGCGGAGTGGGAGGCGGTGGGCGTCTCGGTCGAATTGATCGCGGCCGATCCAGACGCCGTCCTGAGCGATTATCTCGAACCCCGGGATTATCAGGCTGTGCTGACCGAGATTAACTTCTCGGATTCGCCCGACCCCGATCCTTATCCATTCTGGCATGATTCGCAAACCGAAACCGGGCAGAACTACAGCGGCTATGAGGATCGAAACACCAGCATCTGGTTGGAACAAGCCAGGACCACCCCCGATCCAGGGCGCCGCCGTGAGCTGTACGTCAGCTTCCAGTACCGCTTTCAGGATCAGCTTCCTTCGCTCCTCCTGTACTACCCGGTCTACAACTTTGCGATCGATTCCCAGGTACAGGGAGTCAGCGTGGGGCCGCTCTTCGACCCGAGCGACCGCTTCCGCAGCATTACCGAATGGCACCTGATTGCGCGACGCGGCGTGCCGGCGGCTGTCCCGACCGAGCCCTGATCGGTATTCCCCAGTCACGGCGCGAAAGTCAGCCGTGGTATAATCTTGCGGCCTCCAAGAGGTCTTCGATACTATGAACTGCAGGAAGGTGTTTTTGTGGACTCGACCGAAAGCATACACGCGCCAGACACACTGGCAGAATTAAAACCAGGCCAGAAGCTCGAAGGCCGTGTTTCGAAAGTTGAACTTTTCGGTGCCTTCGGCATTCGCATCTTATTGGTCGTTGACCCCTAACGTCCAGCTCGATACGGAAATCGGAGATGAAATTGCTTTTGACCTTACATTTCATTACACCGAAGCCGATCCGATTTATATGATCAGTTGGGAACTTGAGTTTTATTTTGACAATTCTGAACTTGCCCCGGTTTGGCAGGAGGTTGTTCCCGGCGTTATTGAGAACTG
>JBJYWH010000089.1:0-3406 GCA_046259355.1 Anaerolineales bacterium | reverse complement strand
TGACCAGGCTCTCCTTGATCTCGTGCAGGGGCTTGAGGCGCAGGGCCTTCATCGCCCCGTCGCGCAGGGGCTTACAGCCGCACTCGTAGTGATCGAGCATATCCGCCTTCTTGACTGCCTCGTAGACATAACATTTGCTCCCGTACCACGTGGCGGTGTTGCCGTCATACGTGATCGGATCGTTTATGTAGAGGCCGTCGAAAAAGGTGTTCTTCCAGAAGACCTTGAAGATGGACATCAGATCCTGAATCGAGCGTGGGCGCTCGATCACTTTTTCGCGCAGGAGCTGGTCGGTGATCATGCGGCCGATCTTCTCGGCAACCTCGGCGTTGATCCGGTTGGCCCGCTCGAACCCCAGCTCCTTGACCAGGGCCGCATGCCAGAACGAATCGTGCAGCCACCAGAGCCTTCGTACGGTATCGATCGATGGGAATTCCGGTATATCCATATAATGCCCTGTGGGGTGAACCCCTCGACACAGCTCGGGGTGTACCCCTCGATGCACCTCGGGGTATACCTGTCGAACCCCCTGGGGTGAGCGTGCCGAACCCCCTGGGTTGAGCCCGTCGAAACCCTTCACTGCGAGAGAACCTTTTTTGTAACCCATATAAAGAACAATTGTCAATATGACCGTTCCGTTAAACACCATGTTTTCTCTTGACTTTTCTGATATTATTACTCAATATAGTGACAATAAGAGACAAAACATTGCGACTGTCACGGGGTGATCAAGGACATGTCTGATCAGTTCTATTCTATATACTCACACGGTTTCATTCGGGCAACGGTGGCCATTCCCTCTGTCCGCGTGGCGGACTGTCGCTACAACGTCGATCGCACGCTGGACCTTGCACGGCGTGCTTCCGAGATGCAGGCGGCCATCACGCTCTTTCCCGAGCTCGGGATCTCTGCTTACTCGAATGAGGACCTGTTCCATCAGGATGCGTTGCTCGACGCCACGTACTCGGCATTGGCTTCTTTGATCGCCGAAAGCCGCACGCTGTCCCAGATCCTTCTTGTCGGCGCTCCGCTCAGATCCGAAGAGAAGCTTTTCAACTGCGCCGTGGTGATCTACAAGGGCAAGGTGCTGGGGATCGTCCCCAAGACATATCTTCCCAACTACCGGGAGTTTTACGAAAAGCGCCAGTTCACGCCGGCCGGGAATGCCCTCAAGCGCGAAGTGGCCTTCCTCGGCGAAACGGTCCCGTTCGGCAACGACCTGATCTTCGAGGCATCGAACGTGCCGGGCCTTGCCGTGCATGTGGAGATCTGCGAGGATGTCTGGTCACCGATCCCTCCGAGCACGTTTGCCGCACTGGCCGGGGCCACCGTATTGGCCAACCTGTCGGCGAGCAATATCACCGTGGGGAAGACGGACTATCGCCGTCTCCTGTGCGCGTCTCAGTCGGCCAAGTGCATCTCGGCATACCTATACTCCGCTGCCGGACCGGGGGAATCCACGACCGATCTCGCATGGGATGGTTACGCGGTCATTTACGAAAACAGCGACCTCTTGGCGGAGTCTCAGCGTTTCGCCGGGGAGGAACAACTCATCGCCGCCGACATAGATCTCGATCGCTTGGTGCAGGATCGCATGCGGATGACCAGCTTCAACGATACCGTTCGCGAACACCGCCAACACCTTGCCGGGATGCGGCGCATTCCGTTCCGGTTCGAGATCCCTCAAGGGGCAGTCGACTTGATGCGCACGGTGCAGCGCTTCCCCTATGTTCCCAGCGATCCCGAAGTACTGGACGAGCGCTGCTATGAGATTTATAACATCCAGGTCCACAGCCTGACGAAGCGGCTCACGGCCGCCGGCATCGAAAAGGTCGTGATCGGCGTATCCGGCGGGCTCGATTCCACCCAGGCCCTGATCGTGGCGGCGAGGACCATGGACCGCTTGGAAATGCCCCGTTCGAATATCCTGGGATACACCATGCCAGGGTTCGCCACCAGCACGCAAACGAACCAAAACGCCCACCGACTGATGGAGGCCCTGGGGGTCACGGCTCAAGAGATCGATATTCGACCGTCATGCATGCAGGTGTTTCAAGACATCGGCCATCCCTACGCCAGCGGCCAGCCCGACTACGACGTCACCTTCGAAAACGTTCAGGCAGGCGAGCGAACGTCGCATCTCTTTCGGCTGGCCAACCTGCACCGGGGCATCGTGCTCGGCACCAGCGACCTCAGCGAGCTGGCCCTGGGCTGGACGACCTATGGGGTCGGCGACCACATGTCGCACTACAACGTCAATGCGTCGGTGCCCAAAACCCTGATTCAGCATCTCATCCGCTGGGTCATCAAGGCAAGCCAGTTCGACACAGCCACGAGCGCCGTCCTGCAATCCATCCTCGATACCGAGATATCCCCCGAGCTGGTCCCGGATGAGAAGGGCGACAACGACGTACCGGCCCAGCGGACGGAATCGGTGATCGGGCCGTACGAGCTTCAGGATTTCCATCTCTATTATGTCGTGCGCTTCGGATTCAGGCCGAGCAAAGTGGCGTTTCTGGCATATCAGGCGTGGGGCGACAGGCAGCGGGGCACCTGGCCGGCGTTCCTGCCGGAGGAAAAACGCAACCAATATGACCTCCCTGCCATCAGGAAATGGCTGGAGATCTTCCTCTATCGCTTCTTCAAGATCAGCCAGTTCAAGCGCTCGGCCCTGCCCAATGCCCCCAAGGTGGGTTCGGGCGGCTCGCTCTCGCCGCGCAGCGACTGGCGGGCCCCCAGCGATTCCGAGGCCACGGCGTGGCTGGATGAGCTGAAAGAAAACGTCCCCGAATAGCCCCGGTCCAGACCTAACCCCCCTGGGGTGAGCCTGTCGAACCGCCGGGCCAACCACCATTATCGCGAAGGGAACCACGGTAAATCGCGGCACAGGTGCCCCCCGTCCAGACCCTACCCCCTATCTACCCCGTGCACCAAAGATCCGAATACGGCCTGCCTTTTTCTGGAAGACATCCAGATACGTATAAATGACCGGCGTAATATAGAGCGTGATGAGTTGCGAGAAAAGGAGCCCTCCCACGACGGCGATCCCCAGGGGGCGGCGTGACTCCGCGCCGGTGCCGAAGCCCAAGGCAATGGGCAGCGTCGCCATAAAGGCGGACATCGTCGTCATCATGATCGGGCGGAATCTGATGAGGCAGCCTTCGTAGATCGCATCGGCCGGGCTCTTCCCCTCTTTTCTTTCCGCTTCCAAGGCAAAATCGATCATCATAATCGCATTCTTCTTGACAATGCCGACAAGCATGATGATGCCGACAATGGCATAGAGGTTGAGGTCGATGCCAAAGACCATCAACGTCACCAGGGCGCCGAACCCCGCAAAGGGAAGGCCCGAGAGGATGGTCAACGGATGGACGAAGCTCTCGTAAAGGATTCCCAGCACGATATA
>JBJYWH010000088.1:60463-65658 GCA_046259355.1 Anaerolineales bacterium | reverse complement strand
ACTTCCACGCCGTGTTCGATCAGGTAGCGGCCGGCTGGACTCTCAACCGGAATCGCGCCAGCGGGCGAGATGTGATCGGTCGTGATGGAATCGCCCAGCAGCGCGAGCACGCGTGCCCCTTCGATATCGGAAATTGGCATGGGTTCCGGCGGAAGATTGATGAAGAAAGGCGGTTCCTGGATGTAGGTGGAATCTTGCTGCCAATCGTAGATCGCGCCGCCCGAGACCGGGATGGCATTCCAGGTCTCGTTGCCCGAAAAGACATCCCGGTATCGCTTCCGGAACATCTCGGGTGAAAGGCGGCTCTCGATGACGGACCGGATCTCCGATGTTTCCGGCCAGATCTGACGCAGGTAGACCGGTTCGCCGTCGTTCCCTGTGCCCAGCGGTTCGTTCTGCAAGTCGATATCCACCGTTCCGGCCAGGGCATAAGCAACCACCAGCGGCGGCGAGGCCAGGTAGTTCGCCCGAACATGGGGATTGATGCGGCCTTCGAAGTTGCGGTTCCCTGACAGCACCGCGGCCGAGACCAGGTCGGCTTCGCTGATAGCCTTGACGACCTCCCCGGGAAGTGGTCCGCTGTTTCCGATGCAGGTTGTGCAGCCGTAACCGACGATGTTGAAGCCCAATTGCGCCAGCGGCTCGAGCAGATTCGCGGCCTGCAGGTACTCGGTGACGACCCGCGAACCCGGTGCCAAGCTGGTTTTTACGTGTGGCTTGACCTGCAACCCGTGCGCAACGGCATTCCTCGCCAGCAGTCCGGCGCCGACCATGACGCTCGGATTGGAGGTATTGGTGCACGACGTGATCGCCGCGATGACGACGGCGCCGTCGCTGATCTGCGCCGCGTCCCCGTTCGAGCGGACAACCGCGGCCCTGCGGGGTGCGTTCGGGGGCACGCCAAACCCGCCTTCGGGTTTGGGCTGGTGCAGCTTGCGTTCGAACTCCGGTTTCATCTGCGACAGCGCGATGCGATCCTGCGGGCGTTTAGGGCCGGCTAGACTTGTTTCGACGGTGCTGAGGTCCAGCTCGAGCAGATCGGTGAAATCAGGCTGGGGGGTATCCGGAGTGTGGAATAGGCCCTGTGATTTGCAGTACTGCTCCACCAGATCGATCAGCGCTTCATCCCGCCCGGTCAGGCGCATATAGCGCAGGGTCTCGTCATCAACCGGGAAGAACCCGACCGTGGCTCCATATTCGGGTGCCATATTGGCGATCGTCGCCCGGTCAGGGAGAGACATGAATTGCAGGCCTGGGCCGAAGAACTCGACGAATTTTCCCACTACACCGTGCCGGCGGAGCATCTGCGTCACGGTCAGAACCAGATCGGTCGCCGTCACGCCCTCGGGAAGCTGGCCATCAAGCCGGAAGCCGACGACGTCCGGCGCCGGCATGACCATTGGCTGTCCCAGGATAGCTGCTTCGGCTTCGATGCCGCCGACGCCCCAGCCGAGCACACCCAGGCCATTGATCATGGTGGTGTGCGAATCGGTCCCGACCAGGCTGTCCGGAAAGACGAGACGCTCCCCTTCGACTTCGCGCGTGATGACAACCTGGGCCAGGTACTCGAGATTGACCTGATGTACGATTCCCGTCGCCGGTGGCACGACGCGAAAATTCTCGAAGGCATCCTTACCCCAGCGCAGGAATTCATACCGTTCGCGGTTGCGCTGGAATTCGATGTCCGCATTGCGCTGCAGTGCCTCCGGGGTTGCGAAAAAATCCACCTGGACCGAATGGTCGATCACGAGATCGACGGGCACGCGGGGATTGATGTCTTCGGGCCGGCCACCCATGCGGGCAAGTGCCGATCGCATGGCTGCCAGGTCAACAACTGCTGGGACACCTGTGAAATCCTGCATGATCACACGGGCGGGCTGGAAGGGAACATTGGTCCGGGGTGCGCCGTCCGCTTTCCAATTTGCCAGTGCCAGGACGTCAGCCTGGGTGATCTCACGCTCATTGGCTTGCCGCAGGACGGATTCGAGCAGTACGCGGATCGAGAACGGCAGCCGGGCGAGTCTTGTATGTCCTTCCTGTTCCAATGCCATCAGCCGCCAGTAGGTGAAAATGCCGCTGGGCGTGGATAGTGACGCTCGGGCATGAAACGGATCAAAATTCATCTGCTGCTCCTGCTGCGGCCGGCGAACGATTCACCACCACCGGCCGATCATGATGTTCAACGCCATGAGTATAATCGAATTGGCCTACCCCGGTCGGAATTGTTGTGGCGGGAAATGAAGTCCATTGCATGTCGTGATTAGTGCAGATGCCCCATACCGTGGTCGGCCGAATGAGAGTAAAGTATGGACTTGAGATGCCTGCATCGTGATGAAGTGCAGGCATGCGCAGTCTTGAATCGCATTGATTGGGCCGCCTTGTATGAGCATTCGTACCTGGATCGAGACACTCCGCACAAAACTTCCGGGATGGCGCACATCTCGGTTTCCTTCGGGCGAAATCGAGCATTCCCGGGCTGCACAAATGCTGCTGGATCTGCGGCGGGTTATGCTCCATGCCGGGGATAGGACAGACCTGGCACGCGAAATTTGCCGTCGTCTGATGGAGGATTATGACTTCAGTCTGGCGCGTCTGGAATGGAAAGACGAAGACCAGGAGGCACTGACAGCCCTCTCCTGCGGTCACGGTGAACGTGTCGAAAAACTGGTTTCACGATTGGACGCCAAAGGCGATCTCTACCCTTTCATCGCGAACGTGCTCGTCCATGGCCGGACCCGGGCCGAATGGATACAAGAGACGGATCAAGATCGGCTTATGCTGGTCATCCTGCCGCTTCGGGAAAAGGCCATGGTTCGCGGATGGCTTGCTGCCGCCCGTTTTTCGGATGACCGGCTGGATGATAAGGAACTCATGGCGCTGGAAGAGCTGGCAGCCGACTTGAGTGCGGCCATTCTGCGCGGTGCGAAGGGGGAACAGCTGCAGCACCGCGTGGCGGAAGTCGAGCATGTGCAGCAGCTTTCCAGCATGGTGATCTCGGGAGCCGAACTGCCGGAAATGCTTTCTACTCTGGTGGCGAGGGCCGTTGAACTGCTGGCTGGAGATGGGGGTGGACTCTATCTCGCCGATCCTGAGCAGCGCCTTGTGCGCTGCGTCGTGAGTCACAAGACGGCGCGCGATTTCACCGGCACGACCCTGAAGTATGGCGAAGGGGCAGCCGGTCATGTCGCCGAGCGCGGCGAGCCCCTCAAGATTGATGATTACAGCCAGTGGGGAGGACGGGCCGGGATCTTTGAGCACGAACGCCCGTTTCACGCCATCATCAGCGCGCCGCTGAAGTGGCAGGGCCAGATCAGCGGCGTCATCCACGTGCTGCGCGACCAAAACACCCTGCCGTTTAACCAGCGCGATCTGAATCATCTATGTTTCTTTGCCGATCAGGCCGCGGTCATCGTTGAAAATGTCCGTCTGATCACGGATGTCCGGCAGCGGGTATGGCAGCTCGATCGCCTGAACCAGCTCACGCGTGATGCCTTGCGCGCCGGCAGCATGGACGAACTTGTCCAACTGGTTGCTCGACATCTTAAGGACTTGTTCGATGGCGATGAGTGCGTCATCACTTTCTGGGATGAGATCCAGGGTATTCCCATGGCAGCCAAGCAGGGTCGGCTGGAGAGGAAATTTCAAGACCTGGATGTCTCGGGAGATGAGCGGACGCTGACGCGGGCCGTCCTTGAAGCGGGACACCCCATCCTCATCCAGGATCCTGGCCAGAGCGAACTGGTTTCCCCGCGCGTCGGTGCGATCTTTGAAGGGCACATGGTCCTGGCGATGCCAATGATCTTCGACGCGGTATGGTTTGGAGCCGCGTTGGTGACATTTGCCGAAGAGCGGACATTTTCTGACCTGGAGCTCCAGTTAGCGGAACAGGCCGCCGGGCAGGTCGCATTGGCCCTGGCGAAGATGCAGGCGCTTGATCGTGAGCGGCTGCGCACGCGGGAATTGGAAGCCGTCCGTGAAGCCAGCCTGAGCGTCGCATCCAACCTGGAGCTGACGACGGTGCTGAAATCGATCCTCACCAACACACTCAGCCTGGTTGCAGCGGATGACGCGCATATCTTTTTATACGACGGCGATCAGCTCACGTTCGGTGCGGCACAATCGACGGATGGCACCACCGAGCAGGTTTTCACCACGACGCGCGAGGATGGGCTCACGCATACCGTTGCGAAACTGGGCAAACGGATTGTGGTGGCCGATGTCGATCATCATCCGCTTTATGAAGATTGGAAATGGGGCGGCGCGATCGTTGGCTTACCGTTGAAGATCCGTGACCGCATCGTCGGCGTGATGAACGTGGCGATGAAGAAGCCGCATCAATTCGATGAAGCGGAACTGCGTGCGCTTGAATTGTTGGCCGACCAGGCCGCCTTGATGATCCAGAACGCGAGCCTGTATGAGAATGTGGTCAAAGAGCGGCGTTCCGTCCAGCTTGTATACGGACTGGCTCAGGAACTGGCAAACAGCCTGGATCCGGCTGAAATTCTCGACCGGGCCATCGCGCTGACGACGGCTCACCTCGGTGCGCGCGCCGGCGAAGCCTTTCTCATCGACCAGGCGCAGGGCGTGCTCGAATTGAATGCCTCCTACCGTGATGATGACCTGCCCCGTGCACTGCTCGAGGAGAAGCTCAGGCTGCCGATCGGTGAAGGCCTGGTGGGCTGGGTCGCGGAACACCGCATGCCGGTGCTCGTCGACGATGTCACCGCCGACCGGCGCTGGCAGACCATACACGGCGTTGACGATGATGCCCGCTCGGCGGTTTGTGCCCCCCTGACGACGGGGGGCGAAGTATTGGGCGTGATCAGTTTCCTTCACCGCGATGTCGGCATGTTCAGCGTCGAGCACCTCGACCTGCTGATCGCGATTGCCCGGCAGGTCAGCCTGGCCCTTTCCAATGCCCGGCAGTACGGCCAGGTCGAGCGGCGCCTAACCGAGCTTACGGTTGTCCGGCAGGTGATGGAAATCGTTAACCGGCGATTGGAGATGGACGCCCTGCTGAAAGAAGTCGTGCACCAGCTCGGCGAGGTGCTTGGATATCCGGTGGTCGAGGTATACCTGGTTGACGAGAATGACCTGGTTCTGGGGGCAGCCTATGGTGGGCCGCGCGACACCTTTATTCACATCCCCATCCATCAGGGCATCATCGGCCGGGTTGTTCGTGCCAACAAGCCAGC
>JBJYWH010000088.1:47388-60363 GCA_046259355.1 Anaerolineales bacterium | reverse complement strand
CTGGAAAAAGCCCGGGCAGCGGAACAGCTCAAGAGCCAGTTCGTCTCCGATGTTTCCCATGAGTTGCGCACCCCGCTGAGCAACATTCGACTTTATCTGGACCTGATGCGGCGCGGGAAGATTGAACGTTACGAGAGTTATCTGCGCACGCTCAATCGAGAGACGGACCGCCTGGTCGTCCTGATCGAGGATCTGCTGACGATCTCGCGCATCGATGCCGGAAGCGTTGTGCCCTATCCGGTGACGCTGGATCTGAACGTGCTGGCGCGCGGATTGGTGGAAGACCGCCGGCGGTTGTTTGCCGACCGCGGCCTGGATCTGGAGGTCGTGCTGGATGAAGGCCTGCCGAGAGTGAGCGCCGATGAGCGCATGATCTCCCAGGTGGTGGCGAATCTGATGACGAATGCGTTGAACTATACCCCGGCCGGCGGCCGTGTCCGGTTGAAGACGGAGGTTAAATCGGACGACGACCAGCAATCATGGGTTGTGCTGAGCGTGGCCGATAACGGCCTGGGGATCGAGCGTGAGGAACAGGAGCATATCTTCGAGCGCTTCTTCCGCGGGGATGCGAGCCGAAAGATGGGAACGCCCGGGACCGGGCTGGGCCTATCGATCTGCAAGGAAGTGATCGAGCGGCACGGCGGCCGCATCACATTGCAGAGCCTACCTCAGCGCGGAAGCACGTTCTCCATCTGGCTCCCCCTCCTGGCAGGAACGCAATCTGAAGCCGAACCCGCGTAGCCCTACTTCAAATCGAGCGTCTTGAAGATAACACGGGTGTCAACGTTCTCTTCCATCAGTTTGAGAAAGGTCTGCAGTTTCTCGGGTTGTCCCAGGCGGGTCTTGCCCAGGGCTCCCTCCATCCGCTCGACCGTTTCCATCGTGTTTTCTTTTACGAGCAGGATCGGGACATTCAACGTGTCGGCCTGCTGGATGATCAGCGGGCTGGGGCGCATGTTGCCGGTCAGGATGAGCACCACGGTCGAGGTCTCAAGTGCGGCGAGCTGAATGTCCGTCCGGTCGCCGCCGGTGACCACCGCTTTGTTCGGGTAACGGCGGAAGCGTGAAAGTGCGGCGTCGGCCGTCATCGCGCCGACCGTCAATCGTTCGGCCAGGGCATCAGGGTTCATATTTTTGGTCAGCACTTCGGCGTCGAGCAGGGAGCATAGTTCGCCCACGCTCAGCGCCGAGAGGCGCGGCACACGGGGCAGGCTGCCGAGCACCGGGATGCCCTTGGACTCGAGGAACGGCAGCACATAGTCCTGGACAAAGACCGCATCATCCAGCGGAACCTGGTTGAGAATCACGCCCAGCAGCTGTTCGCCCAGCCGGAAGCGGGCCGTCAGCACGTCGTCCACGATGCGCATCTCGCCCCGATAGGGTACAACCACCAGGGCGGGCGCACCCAGCGCCTCCGCCACGCGCAGATTGGACAGGCCGATGGCATACCCTTCCCGCAGGCTGCTGCCTCCCTCGAGCAGCAGGACGTCCTTCCCTTTGCTGGCCTGCTCCGCAGCCTCCTGGATCAGCGTCAGCTTGTCATCCTGGTCAAGGCCTTTCAGCCGCTCGCGCAGCATCGTCGAGGTCACGATGACCGGAGCCGATTTCAGCGCATCCCCTTCCAGGCCGAGGGAATTGTGGATGAAGACCGAATCTTCATCAGCAAGCTCACCATCCGGCGTCCGCCAGGGCTGGGTGCTGACCGGTTTCAGGTAGCCGATCTTGAGGCCGCGTGCCATGAACTGCTGACCGAGAGCCAGGCAGACAGCCGTCTTGCCCGAATAGGGCTCAACCGAAGTAACATATAACGCTTTCATGCAGCACTCCCTGATGTGTCGTGGGCTCCGCCCTTGCGATCGGAGGCATTGGATTTCAGAATTAAGCGCATATCCAGCGCGGTTCCACCCTGACCCTGTTCGTAGACCACGAACGGGTTGATGTCAAGCTCGCTGATTTCCGGAAAATCCAGCACCAGCTGTCCGATGCGAAGCAGTGCATCGATCAGAGTCTCTTTGTCCACCGGGGGTTCTCCGCGCACGCCGTCCAGCAACGCGCTGGCACGCAGTTCGCTCAGCATATCGGCCGCCTCGCTCCGGCTGAATGGCGCGATGCGGAACGATGCATCCCGGAGCGTTTCAACATAGATACCGCCCAGCCCGAAGGTCACCAGCGGTCCGAATTGCGGATCGCGATTCATACCGATCAGGATTTCCAGTCCGGAGGGCACCATCTTCTGCACCAGGCAGCCCCACAGCCGCGCCTCCGGGAGGTAGCGCTGGGCGCGGTAGGTGATCAGGTCGAATGCGTCGCGCACATCTTGGGCGTTTTCCAGGCCGACCTTCACGCCTCCGACGTCGGTCTTATGCAGAATATCGGGTGAAGCGATTTTCAGAACCACCGGATATCCCATCCCGTTGGCGAACTCGACAGCCTGGTCTGCTGTCTGGGCCAGCTCGGAGGGAGGAATGGACAATCCGTAGGCTGTGAGGATCGAACGAGCTTCGGCGTCACCGATCGAGACCCGTCCTTCACTGCGCACCCGCTGGATGATCTCCCTGACTGTCTCACGGTCGACGTCGTAGGATTCGAAGGTCGGTGGCGGCTCCGCTTGGATTCGACGGAAGCGGCTCATCCCTTCCAGCACCATCGCGGCCCGCTCCGGGAAAGAGAAGTTCGGCACATCGCGCGCTTCGAGCACTCGCGTCCCCTCGCTCACGCGTGCCTCACCCATGAAGCAGGCCAGCACCGGAAGGTCGCACGCATCGGCCACATCGGCGATGACTCGCGCCGTGCCCTCGATTTCCGTCATAGCCTGGGGGGTGAGGATCACCAGGACAGCATCGACGTGTGGATCCTTCGTGACCTGTTCGAGCGCGAACTGGTAGCGGTCGGCCCGCGCATCACCGAGCACATCGACGGGATTTGCCGCGCTGGCGGCGTCGGGCAGGAACTGCTCGAGGGCATGGATGCACTCAGGCTCAAAGCGCGCTAATTCCATTCCGGCCTTCTCGAGCGCGTCGGTAGCCAAAATGCCGGGGCCTCCGGCGTTGGTCACGATCGCGACCCGGTCGCCTTTCAAGGGCGGCAGATAGCCGAACGACAGGGCGTAGTCGAAGAGATCTTCCAACGACTCGGCCCGAATGACACCGGATTGGCGGAAGGCAGCTTCATACGCCTGTTCCGAACCCGCCAATGAGCCGGTATGAGAACTGACGGCGCGCGAGCCGGCCTGGGTCACACCCGATTTCAGCGCCACCACGGGCTTCGTCCGCGTGACTTCTCGCGCCACGCGTATGAATTCCTCACCATCGGGCAGGCCCTCGATGTAGGCCAGGATCACCCGCGAGGTCGGGTCGGGACCCCAGGCCCGCAGCAGATCGATTTCGTTCACATCGGCCTTGTTGCCGAGCGATACAAATTTGTTGATTCCGAGCCTGCCAGCCTGAGCCCAGTCGAGAATGGCCGTGCCAAGGGCGCCGGATTGTGACATGAAGTCCATCGGCCCTCCAGGCGGCAGGCCGGCCGAAAAGCTGGCATTCAGCGGGGTGACGGTGTCGATCACCCCCAGGCAATTCGGTCCGACCAGGCGGATGTCGTAGTTTTTTGCGATCTGGATCAGCTCCTGCTCCCGTTCGAGCCCCTCCATGCCAGCTTCACGAAAGCCGGCGCTGATCACAATGACGTTCGGTATGCCCTTCTCTCCGCACTCACGCAGGGCATCCGGCACATAGGTGTAGGGAATGACGATCACGGCCAGATCGATCGGCCCCTCCACATCCTTGACCGAAGGGTAAGCCGGCAGGTCGAGAATCGTCTCGGCACCCGGGTTGATCGGATAGACCTTGCGCTCATCGGTAAGGTAGCCGCCGTTTACCAGGTTGTCGAGGACGGCATAGCCCAATTTTTCGGGATGGGTCGAGGCACCGATGACCGCGACTGAATGGGGGATGAAAAAAGCTTCAAGCGACACAGATTATGCTCCACTGGAATGATCCAGAGCTAAGTCTAACGCAGATATCTCAAAGTGGGTAAGGATGACGTTCCCGGCGTTTGTTGATGTTTATCGTGTTCCGGGGACCAAGCGGGCTAGGGCATGCTCGCAAACTCCAGCTGTGCGACCGGTTGATAGCTGTGACGGTGCACTGGTGAAGGCCCAAGTTGGTGCAGCGCGTCACGGTGGCCCGGCGTTCCGTAGCCTTTGTTGTGATCGAAACCATAACCGGGAAAGTAGCGGTTGATATGGCGCATCAGCTCATCTCGACTGACCTTGGCAATGATCGAGGCTGCCGCAATCGAAAGCACGCGCGCATCGCCATGCGGAAGCGCGGTCTGGTGGATTGGCAGCTCGGGCAGCAGCATGTAGTCGAGCAGCAGGTATTCAACCGGGATGTCCAGGCCCAGCAGCGCTCGCCGCATGGCCGCTCGCGTAGCCGGCAGCAGGCCGCCCCGGTCGACTTCGTCGGCGCTTGCGGCGCCGACACCGATCCCGAGTGCAACCGACCGAATATGATCGGCGAGGATTTCTCGTTCCGGTTCCGGTACGAGCTTCGAATCCCGCACGCCTCTGAGCGCGCGTCGCAGATCACGCCGGTCCAGCGGAAGGACGACAGCTGCGGCGACAACCGGCCCGGCCCAGGCGCCGCGCCCGGCCTCGTCCAGACCGGCAATATGATCGAAGCCAGCCTGGTGCAGCGACCGTTCGAGCGTAAGCCCGGGTACGGCCCGCGGGTCAGTTCGGCCTGTCATAAAACCCCCTGAGGCTGTAGTAGCGAATGCGGAATAAGTCGGCCAGCATACGCAGGGAATCCCGGAAAATCCGCACCCGGCTTCCGGCGCGGTAGTACCAGGGAATCGGGATCTCGATGACATGGTAGCCGCGCTGCAGCGCAAGGAAGAGCAGCTCAACGTCGAAGGTCCAACCGTCGATCGTCTGAAGCGGGAAAAGATCTTCGGCCGGGCGGGCGCGGAAGCACTTAAAGCCGCACTGCGTATCCTGGATGCCGGGCAGCGTGATCATGCGGACCATGAAGTTGAAGATGCGGCCAATGAAGTGCCGGTAGGCCGGCTCGCCGAAGCGCTGAGCACCGGGAACCTCGCGTGAAGCGATGGCGATATCGTAATCCGGGGCCTGGGGCGGCAGGAAGCGCAGGATCTCTTCGATCGGCATGGATAGATCCGCGTCGCAGATGAAGCGGTATTCACCCTGCGCGTGCAGCATGCCGCGCCGGACGGCGAGACCTTTCCCAGCGAGCTGCTCCTGGAGCACCTGCACTCCCGGGTGGCTGGCAGCGAAGGTCTGGGACAGCGCCAGCGTCTGGTCGACGCTTCCGTTTTCGACGACGATGACTTCAGCCTCCAGGTGCTGTGCCTGAACAAACGACCACACCCGATCAAGGGTGTTCGGCAGGCGGCTGGCTTCATTATGGGCCGGGATGACAATTGAGAGCAGTGGTGGCAATAGGGAATCCTGCTTCGTGCTGCAGTCAGCTGTAGACGGTGTTGGCGAGCACAACCATGATCATCACCGCGATCACCAGGATCTCGAAAAAGACCATGACGCCGAGCAGGATCGTCTGCCGCCGTGAGAACGGCAGTCGACGGCCGCCGAGTGAGCGCTGCTTTCTCGGGGTAAGGGCGGATGAGTCGCCAGCATAGTATGCCGCCTGTTCGAGAGTGGAGGGCTCCGGCAGATCGATTGGAGCCACCGGGCGTGGTTTAGCCTCTGCGACCGGTTTGGGCCGTTCCTCCACCGGTGGGGCCGGCGGCTTGGTGAGCAAAGCGACCAGTTCTTTGATATCGTCCTGGTCCATGATCGGTTGATTTTCCAGCAGCTTGGAGGCGAAGCGGTCGATGGCGTCGGCTTGCACGATTCTCACAGAAGGTGACTGCGTGTCGATGTGTGTTCTCGGGTTGGTAAAGATGATGACCGGTTCGATTTCGGGAAGGTCGTAGCCTTTTTCCCGCAGATAACTGTGGAGTAATTCAGCGAGCGAGCTGATGTCGGCCAGGATGTTGGGCCTGGCCGGTGAGAAGCGCTGCGAGCCCCCACCGCCGTACTTCAGCCAATCTTCACCTTTTGCCCGGAAGACGCCGCTCAGTGGGCTGGGGAGTACGACCCAGATACCAAGCGGGCTGAGCATGATCATCGGGATGGTGATCGAAGTTCCGGCCAGCATCAAATTGGTGATGGCGACATGTTCCGGCCCGAGCGTGCGGGAGAGCTTCTCAATGGCCTGGTCCTGCGCCTGCATCTCGTTATACCAGCGCAGTCCGTGGCGCAGGCTGCCCTTGATCCGGTTCTCCAGTGTGATCTGGCCATCTTCGTCTCGAAACTCGGAGAGTTCGATGTGCTTCATGATGCTCCCTGCCAGTCTTTCCGATGGGCATCTATCATTCCAGCATACCCTTGCTTGACCTGAAGATCATTATATTCTAGACAAACCCCGGGACAAGCAGGGACCTCCGATCTACGGATATAATCGGGGTAGGCAGGGTAGAGATGCGCAAGATTGTCTTCCGTTACTTCTCGTTCATCACATTGCTTTTGCTGATGCTCCCTTTGGGCGCCCGCGCTCAGGCTGACAAGCGAGTCCTTCTGCTCGATGCCCAGGGCCCCCTCACCCCGGCCATGGTGGGATACATCGAGCGCGGCATCGCTCAGGCTGATCGGACTCAGGCGGAAGCCCTGATCCTGCAGCTGGACACCCCCGGGGGCTCGATCGATTTGATGAACAGCATCGTGCAGGCGATCCGTGCCAGCGATGTCCCCGTGATCGTCTACGTTGCACCGCGCGGCGCCATCGCCGGCAGTGCGGGAACGGTCATCACGCTGGCCGGGCACATCGCGGCGATGGCACCGGAAACCGCGATCGGGGCAGCCAGCCCGGTTGGCGGTCAGGGCGAAGATCTCGAACAGACCCTCGAGACGAAGCAGAAAGAGATTCTCAAGGCTACCGTTCGCAGCCTGGCCGCCAGCCGCGGGGCTGAAGCGACGGCGCTGGCCGAAGCTACGATCGAAGAAGCGAAGGCCGTCTCTGCCCAGGAGGCGCTGGACGCCGGCATGATCGATCTGATCGCCGTGGATGTTCCCGATCTGCTCCAGCAGGTAGACGGCAGAAGCGTGGCCATCGGCGATGGCCGCATCCTCGCGACGGCGGGAGCCGAGGTCGAAGTGGTCCCGCAGCGATTCATCGAGCAGTTCCTGCAGGTCCTGACCAATCCGAATATCGTCTTCCTGCTCCTGACGGTCGGTGTGCAGGCTATCCTGATCGAGATCTCCAGCCCGGGCGGTTGGATCGCAGGCTTTATCGGAATTGTCTGCCTGGCGCTTGGAACGTATGGCCTGGGCATCCTGCCGGTGAACTGGTTCGGCCTGGCGTTCGTTCTCACGGCGTTTGTGCTTTTCATCCTGGAGGTCAAAGCACCCACCCATGGTGCGCTGACCGTTGCCGGGGCCGCTTCGTTCATTGTCGGGGCACTGGTGCTCTTCAATTCACCCGAAACGCCCTCCTTTCAGCGTGTCTCGGTTCCCCTGGTCGTGGGAACGGGAATTGCGACGGCGGCTTTCTTCATGACCATCGTGGCGTTCGCGATACGCGGCCAGATGCGCCCGGTTGAAACCGGCGCCGAAGCGATCATCGGGCGCCTGGGTGAAGTACGGAGCGCCCTGTCTCCGGCTGGCATGGTCCAGGTCGCTGGCGAGCTGTGGTCGGCGGAAGTGGAGCAGGAAGGCGAATCCCTGCAAGTGGGCACCAGGATCGAGGTCGTGGGGGTGGATGGCCTCAAACTGATAGTGCGAAAGCACGGCAAACGCCCAGTTGACTCCCTCCCGCCGAAATTGTAAACTTGCGCGCAAGCATCAAGGAGGCCTCCTATGACATCCTCTGCCTACCGAATGATCGTACGGAGCGGACCGAATCCCGGGACGGTCTTCGAATTGACCCGTGAAGTCTCGACCATCGGGCGTGACGTGACGAATGAAATTGTAATTGGTGATGCGGAAATCTCGCGTCAGCATGCACGCCTGACACGGACACCGGGCGGTTATGTGCTCGAGGATCTTGGTTCGACCAACGGGACATTCGTCAACAGTGAGCGCCTGATGGCGCCACGCGTGCTTAAACCCGGCGACATGATCGCGTTCGGCGAGAACGTCAACTTGATGTTTGATGCAGTCGCACCGGAAGCAGCCGCGACCGTCGCAAGCCCGGCGGGATCGCCGGCTACGGTTGAGCCGCAGCAAGCCCCTCCGCCCAGGAAAGCTCCCGCCCAGGCTCCGGCTGCCGCCGCTCAGACTCCGGCTGCCGTCGCTCAGGCCCCGGCACCGGTGGACGAAGAAGCACCCCGCAAGCGTTTTGGAGGCTGGAAGCTGGCAGCCATCGGCTGTTTTGTGCTGATCCTGGCCTGCATTGGAACGCTGTTCTTTATGGATGCGTTCTTCCCGGATATCCTCTACGCACCGCTGCGCTGGCTCGGTTTTTAGCGCGAAATTCCAACCGAACGAGATCAGGACAGCCACCGGCTGTCCTTTTTTTTTGTAACCCCGGGATGCTTTTTGCATCGAATGTATGGATAACAGGTAGTACAGGAGAGTATTCGATGGAGATGGAAATCACGTTTCCCGGTGGGGCACGCGTGGATGCGAATTTTGGCCCCTTCACGGTCAGGACCGACCAGCCGCCGATGGGCGGCGGCGAAGGCTCAGCCCCGACACCCTTTGCCACCTTTCTGGCTTCAATTGGAACCTGCGCTGGCATCTACGTACTTGGTTTTCTTCGCCAGCGTGGTTTGCCGACCGAGGGCGTGCGGATCGTGCAGCGCATGCACAGCAATCCGATGACCGGCATGGTCTCGCAAATCGATCTGCAGATCGAGGTTCCGGAAGGATTCCCCGAGAAGTACAAAGATGCCCTGGTGCGCTCGGCCGAGCTGTGCGCGGTGAAGAAGCATTTTGAACAGGTACCGCAATTTCACGTTACGGCGGAAAGCGTCGTGCCGGTTAGCGGTTGAGCAGTCGCTACACCTAAACAAAACGGAGGGCTTTTGCCCTCCGTTTTGTTTCCTGGAAGCCGTAATTTTCGCGTCGGGTCGCGTCCCCCCCGGCCCCTAAAGGGGCAGATGACGGGATGGCTCATAACACCGGTTGGGCGGCTTCCTTTGGCTTAACCGCTTCGAATTCGAGCCCGTCGGTCCCGTGCTCGACATGGATCGTCTCGCCCGGTTTGAAGTCGCCGGCCAGGATGCGCAGCGCCAGCGGATCCTGCAGCTCCCGCTGCAGCGTGCGTTTCAACGGCCGGGCGCCGTAGACCGGCTCGTAGCCTTTCTCGGCCAGGTACGATTTGGCGGCTTCGCTCAGGTCCAGGCCGAAACCCTGATCCGCCAGCCGGGATCGCACCCGCTCGAGCTGGATCTCGACGATCTGCTTCAGATCATCCATCGTCAGGCGATGGAAGATCACGATCTCATCGATGCGGTTGAGGAACTCGGGCCGGAAGTGCCGCGTCAGCAAATCGCGCACCTTAGCCTCGGTTGCCTCCACGCTCCCCGAGGGATCATCCCACAGTTCGGTCCCGAGGTTGCTGGTCATGATGACAACCGTGTTCCGGAAGTCGACCGTGCGGCCCTGACCGTCCGTCAGGCGGCCGTCGTCCAGCAATTGGAGCAGAACGTTGAAGACTTCCGGATGTGCCTTTTCGATCTCGTCGAACAGGATCACGCTGTAGGGGCGGCGGCGAACGGCTTCGGTCAGCTGGCCGCCCTCTTCATATCCCACGTAGCCCGGAGGTGCGCCGATCAAGCGCGAGACGGTATGCTTTTCCTGATACTCGCCCATGTCGATGCGCACCATGGCGCGTTCGTCATCAAACAGGAATTCGGCCAGCGCCCGGCCAAGCTCTGTCTTACCCACCCCGGTTGGGCCCAGGAAGATGAACGACCCGATTGGTCGATCGGGATCCTGCAGGCCGGAGCGAGCACGGCGGACGGCGTTTGAAACCGCCCGCACAGCTTCGTCCTGGCCGATCACGCGCTGGTGCAGCCGTTCTTCCATATGGAGGAGCTTCTGCATCTCACCTTCCAGCAAGCGGGATACCGGGATGCCGGTCCAGCGTGAGACCACGTTGGCGATATCCTCGGCATCGACTTCTTCCTTGAGCAGGGGAGTCTCGGACTGCGTTTCCCGCAGGCGTTTCTCGAGCTCGGCAAGCCGCGTCTCGAGTTCACGCTGGGTGCCATAACGTAGCCGGGCCGCCTCTTCCAGGTCCGCCTGGCGTTCGGCGCGTTCGATCTGGAGGCGGGTTTCCTCGAGCTGCCCCTTGATCTCCCGAATCTCGCCGATCACGCCCTTCTCCGCCTGCCAGCGGCTGGTCAGGTGATTCGATTCCTCCCGCAGATCGGCCAGTTCGCTTTCGATCTTTTCCAGCCGGGCGCGCGAGGCTTTGTCCTTTTCCTTCTTCAACGCCTCCCGCTCGATCTCAAGCTGCATGATCTGGCGATCGACCTCGTCAAGCGCCTGCGGCTTGGAATCGATTTCGGTTCGCAGCCGGGCTGCGGCTTCATCGATCAGGTCAATCGCTTTATCCGGCAGGAAGCGGTCGGCGATGTAGCGATGCGAGAGGGTGGCGGCGGCGATGACCGCGCTGTCCTGGATGCGGACGCCGTGGTGGATCTCGTAGCGTTCCTTGAGGCCCCGCAGGATGCTGATGGTATCCTCGACGCTGGGTTCGGCTACGAACACCGGCTGAAAACGGCGTTCCAGGGCGGCATCCTTCTCGATGTACTTCCGGTACTCGTCAAGCGTGGTCGCGCCGATCATGTGGAGTTCGCCGCGTGCAAGCATCGGTTTGAGCATGTTGCCGGCGTCCATTGCGCCTTCGGCCGATCCGGCTCCGACGACCGTATGCATCTCGTCGACGAAGAGTAGAATCTCGCCGGCGGCGTCAGTGATCTCGGTCAGCACAGCCTTCAGCCGCTCCTCGAATTCACCGCGGTACTTGGAACCCGCCACCAGCGCACCCAGGTCGAGCTGCACGATGCGCTTGTTCTTGAGGCCCTCCGGCACATCGCCGTTGACGATGCGCTGCGCCAGACCCTCCACGATGGCCGTTTTGCCCACGCCCGGATCGCCGATCAGGGCCGGGTTGTTCTTCGTCCGGCGCGAGAGTACCTGGATCAGGCGGCGGATCTCTTCATCGCGGCCGATGACCGGATCCAGCTTGCCACGCCGGGCCAGCTGGGTCAGATCGCGTCCGTATTTCTCAAGCGCCTGGAATGTGTCCTCTGGATTGGGCGTTACTACCCGCTGTGAACCTCGAATGGAGGTCAGCACCTTCAAAACGGCCTCGGCCGTAATGCCGAAGGCATTCAGCGTTTGAGCCAGCGGCCCGGCCACGAGGGCCAGCAGTAAATGCTCGGTCGAGATATACTCATCCTTCATTGCGGCAGCCTGTTTTTCGGCCGCTGTTAAGACATCGGACGTTGCGCGGGCAAGGCCCGGTTTCCCCTCGCTGCCGACCATCTTCGGCCGCCGATCGAGAATGTTCTCAATCTCCTGCTGAAGCATGGCCGGGCTGCCAGCGATCTGTGTGACGATCGCCGGTACGACGCCTTCCGGTTGGCGCAGCAGCGCCAGCAGCAGATGTTCAGGCTCAATGGAGGCATGCCCCATTTCGCTGGCAAGGTTCTGCGCCTGCATCAGGGCTGCCTGGGCTTTTTGTGTATACCGTTCAAGATCCATATCTCATACTCCTGCATTCTGTTCAATTCAATCGTTCCATCCCGAGCGCACCCGCGATGGATGCCGTTCAAGATTGGAACCATTCCATTGTAGAGTTCACACATATGACAAACGTTGGCGCATGGTTAACAGACCGTCAGGGGCTGTTAATGGAGTTCCAATATTCGTATAGCACCGATCTGATATTGGACGGATATCATCCATGACATCAGAAATATCTGTACACCGTATTCAAGGAGTGAGGAACGATGACGTACTATGTGGTACCGCGCAGGTATGGCCGATGGGTTGGCTACCAACCGGTAGGTTTCAATGGCGGCCGCCGTCTTCCGCTGGATGTGCACGCCAGCAGTGATGAGTTCGTGATCAGCGCACCCGTCCCGGGCCTGAAGGCAGAAGACCTTCAGATACAGATCCTGGAAGATGTCGTGACGCTGCGTGCTGAGCTGCAGGAGCAGGAGGACGAAAGCGAATCGGTCCTGCTGCGTGAGATCCCGCAGGGCGGCTTCCAGCGCAGCCTGCGGCTTCCGGCCCCGCTCGATGCCCAGCATGCAGAGGCCAAGATCGAGAACGGCTTGCTGACGCTGCGCATTCCGAAGGCTGAGGAAGCCCGGCCGAAGCGAATTGAAGTGAAAGCGCGCTAGGGCGCGAATGCTTCTGAGGTACAATGGGCGGCAAATGCCGCCCATTGTTGTTTTCACGGAGACGGTATGTTCCCCATTCGCGATACCATCCGCAGCCGTTCGATCCCCGTTGTCAACTATGCATTGATCGCAGCGAACGTGCTGATCTATCTTTTCGAATCAGCCCTCACGCAGCGCGGATTCCAGGCGCTGATCCAATCGTTCGGATTGATCCCGGCCAACTTTGCGCTCACCAACCTGCACAGCATCCTGACAGTTTTCACCTCGATGTTCCTGCACGGCAGCTGGTTTCACGTCCTGAGCAATATGTGGGTGCTGTTCATCTTTGGCGACAACGTCGAGGATCGGATGGGATCGTTCCGCTACCTGGTGTTCTATCTGCTGGCAGGGATTCTTGCCGCGCTGACCCATATCTTCTTTGCGCCGAACCTGACGGCCCCAACCGTTGGCGCGAGCGGCGCGATCGCCGGTGTGCTCGGCGCATATTTTTATCTCTTCCCGCGCGCCAGGGTGTTGACGTTCGTGCCGCTTTTCATCCTGCCCTGGTTCGTCGAGGTTCCAGCGGTCGTCTTCCTCGGTCTTTGGTTCATCCTGCAG
>JBJYWH010000088.1:44816-47288 GCA_046259355.1 Anaerolineales bacterium | reverse complement strand
ACAGGCTGCGCAGGGAGGTGATGCGATGTCCGAGCTACCACTCCAGGTTGACATTAACCGCGCGGCGGTGGAGGCGCTGGTCGAACTGCCCGGGATCGGGGATGAGCTGGCCAACCGCATCATCTCGCGGCGTCCTTTTCATCATCTCGAGGAGCTTCTAGGAGTCCCGGGAATTGGCCAGAAAGGGATCGAACGACTGCGGCCCTATCTGCAGTTTTCACAGGACAGCGGAAGCGAGGCACCGGAGAAAATTCCGGCCGGGCCGGCGGCTCACAAGGGGGGTGGCAGCACCATGGGTCGGCGGGAGCCGGGGAGGCCCGGCGCGAACGGACGCGACGTTTGGCGTCCGTCACTGATGTGGACGTTGATTGGGACGGGCCTGGCGAGCATCGTGCTTTCCGTGATCCTGAGCCTGGCTATTCTGGCAGCGATCAACGGCACGCTGAGCATTGAACGGAATGAGCAGGTCCGCCTTCTGGGCCAGCAGGCAGCCGCGGTTCAGGGCAGAGTTGATGAGCTGAGCTCCAGCATCGATTCGATCGAGACCCGCTTGCAGGCCGTGGAAGGGCTGAGCGGGAGGATGACGACGTTGGAGAACGAGTTTGCCGGCGTGCGGAACGAGATGGATTCAGCCCGCGCAGAGCTTGAAGGGGTTAAGAGTTCCCTCACCACACTCACAGAACAAATGGGCTCACTGGAAAGTCGCGTGAGCGTCTTTGACGCTTTCCTGCGCGGATTGCAGAGGATCCTGCAGGAGGTCCTGCCCGAGCAGCCGATGGAGGTTTTGCCATGACGGAGGAACTGAAACAAGAATCGACTCAGCCCGAAGCGGCACAGGTGGATTCCCCAGCTGATGCCCCCGAACTCCGCTCAGGACCCAATCTGGCCGGAAGAATCGGGCGGTTTCTGCTGCGGTTGCTGGTCGTGGTCGTCCTCGGTGCTGCGCTGGGCGCCGGTCTGTTCTACGGCGCGATCCGGCTGTACCGGGATGCGATCGAGCCGCTGAGGACACTTGATACGCGCCTGGCCGACCTGCAGCTTCAGATCGACCGACTGCAGGAGACCCAGGGGGAGCAAACGGCCGATATGCGCGACCGATTGACGACGCTTGAGGGCCGCATGGCTGCACTGAATGAACAGGTGTCTGAACTCGAGGCCCGAGCGGGCATTCTGCAGGAAGATCAAAATGCGCTCGAAACTCGGGTCGAGGATCTGAAGCCGATCGAAGCCCAGCTGGATGCCGTCGCAGCTGACCAGGAGACCCTGGCAATGCGCATGCAGGGGGTCGAGGACATGGTCGCCAGCGAAGAACTGCCGGCCCAGCGCGTTGCGCGCGACCTGCAGCTGCTGCGTGCCATGACGGTCATGACTCGCGCCCGCCTGTCCTTGAGCCAATTGAACCTCGGCCTGGCTCAGGCCGACCTTGGCGCGGCGAATGACATCTTAGCTATACTCGTTGGAACCGGAACTGGGGTGGCCGAGGGCACGGCGCCTGCGGATTCACGTCTGGTTGAAGCCAGCGATCACATCAATGCCGCGCTGACCAGCGTGCTCAGCCGTCCGGCTGTGGCCGAAGACGAGTTGGAGATCGCGTGGAAGTTGTTGATTGAATTGACCGCACCGGTGGAACCAGCAACCGAAACGGGGACGGAATAACCAGGAGAGGTGCATTCATGCAGGAAGAAGAAAACGGATCCCAGAGGCTTGAAGCCGAATCCGAAACGCCGGTTCCGATGCCCGAGTCGGTTGAACCGGAAACTCCACCGGAAGCGCCGTCAGAACCGGAGCCGGGGCTCGAGTCAGTTGAAAAAGAACCAGCTCGCCCGGGGTTGCTGCGAAAAATCCTGCTGTGGGCGGTGGCTGTTCTGCTGATCTTCAGCCTCGGGGTTGGAGCATGCTGGCTGACCCAGGTACAGCCCCAGCGCGAACGTATTGACAGCCTGGAAAACCGTGCACAGACGGCGGAATCGCAGGTCGAATCGCTCCAGGCCGAGGTGGCCCGGTTAACACCCTTCGAGGCGGAGAACGAATCGCTGCAGGCTCAGCTCAAACGCACCGGCCAGCATCTCGATCTGCTCTTTGTGCTGGTAGATGTGACCAGCGCGCAGCTGGCGATGGTGCAGGAGGATGCAATCGCAGCGAAGGCTGCGCTGACCGGCACCGACATGCGCCTATCGAGTCTGGAGGCCGATCTCGATGGAAACAATGCCAGCACCGTGAAGGGGCTGCGTGAACGGCTTGGCCTGGTGCTGCAGGAGATCGACACGGATGCGTTTGCTGCACGGCGCGATCTCGAGATCCTGGCGAACAACCTGCTTTCGTTGGAACGTTCGCTTTTCGGCGAGTAATTCCCTGGGAGCCAGATGACCACAGGGCCGCCCATCGTGGGCGGCCCTGTTTGCATCCAGGAGCTGCAGCTTCCGGATTCCACTCCACTCCATTTACGGGCGAGCCCCTCGCCCCGTCCAGCAG
>JBJYWH010000088.1:28368-44716 GCA_046259355.1 Anaerolineales bacterium | reverse complement strand
CGCATCGAGAGGTACCCGCAGTTCTTACAGCGGTGGCCCGGAGCGCGATAGCCGTCGCGAATGACGAGGACCTGGACATTGCCCGAATGGACCGCGGCGAGCGTGTCCTCAAGCCGGATCACGCCGCCGCTCCCCTTTGCAGAGGCGGTGATGATCGCTTCCATCAAGTGCTGATCCTTCATCTGCTCGGCCGATCGGGCAAGGGCCATGGCTTTCTCGAGAACCTGAACATGACCCGCCGTCATTTCGATCGGAAAGGTGCCTAGCGTCAGAGACTGCCAGCGTTTTGGGAGCAGGTCAATGAAGCGCTGCGGGATGGGCTCGGTCCCACCGACGAGAACGCGGCGAATTTGATGGTCTGTGAAGAATTCCGCCGCGAATTGGGCGGATTGGCGCAGGTTGCGTTCGATCGTTTCATCGCTGGCGCGAGAGGGATCGGCGGCCGTGCTTCGACGACCGGGCGCACTCGATCCGGCACCGTGTTTGCTTGCACGGACGCTCTCTCCCGCCGTGCCTTCCTGCGTGATCAGTTCCCCCAGATGAAAATGGAATAGGCGGGCTCCCTGGCTGTCGACGATTGCCACTCCGAAATGGCCGTAATTCTCAAGCAGATCAGCCAGAGGTTTGACATAGGGCGTCTCGAGCAGGCGGGCCCGGCTGCGGAGGGGCAGGGCGAACGTGAAATCATGGAAGAAATCGGCTTCAGCACAGGAGAAAAGGGCCAGGCTGCGGCCAGAGCCGTCGTATTCGTGGTCGATGTAGCGCTGCACCCGCTCGACGTCCTGCGGGGCATGAGGCTCGAAGTCCTTCACCATCTGGCGCAGACGGAGTCGGGCTGTCTCGGCCGCGCCGCTGAGAGGATCCACATCCAGATACACGCTGAGAACAGGGGCGGAAGGTTTAAACGCGATCATCTCTTGCAGAATGCGGTCGCTTAACATAATTAGCCTCCTGGTTGTCCTGGACGCGATGCTGCGGTCCGGGGCGGTTAGGGCCGCGGACCGACGGTCAATTGCAGATCAACCTCCTTGTTGTCACGAACCACGGTCAGCGTGATCTCCTGACCCACCTCGGTCTTCCGAAACAGGTAGGAAAGCAGGTCATCAAAATTTCGAACGGTGACGCCGTCAATCGCGACGATCAGATCACCTCCCGCCTGCAGTCCAGGGATCGAGGTGTCGCGTGTCCCGGCCTGCAGACCGGCCCGGTCGGCGGGACCGCCGGGCACGACCTCCGTGATGTACGCCCCGTAGGTATTGGAATTGAATCCGAGCACCTGGATGGTTTTCAAATTCCAGCGCTCGTCATTCAGGCTGCTGATGCCAAGGTAGGGATAGTCATACTGGCCGTTGCTGATGATATTGGGGACGACGCGCCGCAGCAGGTTCACCGGCACAGCGAAGCCGACGCCCGAATTCGCCGCACTTCCGTCAACAGTGAAGGACTCGGTTTGGATGGCGCGGTTGATGCCAATCACCTGACCGTAAAGGTTGAGCAGTGGGCCGCCGGAGTTGCCGGGGTTGATGGCGGCGTCGGTCTGAATCAGGTCGCCGGCTGAGAAAATGCGGTTCACGCCCGGCGCAGCCCGCTCGGATGTCAGCGAGCGCCCAATAGCCGATACGACTCCCACCGTCATGGTGCCCGACAGGCCGAAGGGATTGCCAATCGCCACGACATAATCGCCCACGCGCACAGTGTCGGAATCGCCCAGCGGCAGCGGGATCAGCTGATCGGCCGGAACGTTCACTTTCAGCACGGCCAGGTCCGAATCGGGATCGGTCCCGATCAACTCGGCCCAGACTTTCGCTCCGCTCACGAAGTCGACCTCGATCTCGACGGCACCTTCGATCACATGCTGATTGGTCACGATATGTCCTTCGCGGTCGATGACGAATCCCGAGCCCTGTCCGGTGGGAAGGCTTTCGATATCGGCGCTGCCCTGGTGTTCAAATGACCAGATCGTGACGACCCCGGGGTTCACCTGTTCGTACAGCGTGGATAGATCGGCAGCGCCGGTGATCGGAGTCCCGGCCGCTGAAGGGGCTGAGGCGGTGGACTTCTCCACCGTAGTGGTCGGGATGAGTGTTGCCGGGCTGCTGGAGAGCGTCGGCGCCGGCTGGGGTGCAAACTGGATTCCACAAGCCAGCGATGTCAGCATCAGCGCGCTCAGTACGAGAGCAATCCTGCGTGTTTTCATTTCTACCTGTCCTCGGGTTGATAAACTCGCGGCGCGAGCAGCATCACTTGCGCCGGTCATTGGCCAATGATTCGAAGGCCTCGCGTTCTTTATCCGTCAGGTCTGTTGGCAGTCGAACGTCGAGATGAGCGTACAGGTCCCCCTGGCCTTTGCCGCGCAGCTTGGGCATCCCGCGTCGCCGCAGGCGGAGACTTTGACCGGGCTGGCTGCCGGCAGGAATCGTGAGCACCACATCTCCGCCTGGCGTGGGTACGGTGACCTCGCCGCCCAGCACGGCCATGTACAGATCGACTTCTACATCGGTGTGCAGGTCGTCTCCTTCGCGCCGGAAACGCGCATCCGGACTGACATTCACCACCAGGAACAGGTCGCCGGATTGGCGCTGGCCGCTTTCGCCCTTGCCGCTCACCCGTATTTTCGTCCCGGTTTTTGTGCCCGGTGGTATCTGGACCTCGAGCGTTTTTCCATCCCGCCGGAAAGAGCGGGTGGTGCCGGTGTAGGCTTCCTGGAGCGTGATTTCAATCGGCTGCTCGATATCTCGACCGCGGCCACCCGCCGAGGAGCGTGCCGGGCGGGGTTGGCCGGCTGCCATGCCGCCAAAAATGGAGTTGAAGAAGTCTGAGAAGCCACCGCCGAACATCTCGCCCAGATCTCCAACCTCGACCCTCACACCGCCTGGGGACCCGCCGGCCCACTGCGACCAGTCGAATCCACCGGGCTGGCCTCCCATTCGCTCCCAATCCCGGTAGGAGGACCCGAGCTGGTCGTACTTGGTGCGTTTCTCCGCATCGCCGAGAACTTCGTAGGCCTCGTTGATCTCTTTGAACCGGCTCTCCGCGGAGGGGTCGTCGGGATTCTTGTCCGGGTGGTATTTCAGCGCCAGCTTACGGTACTGACGCTTGATTTCGTCGGCACTGGCACTGCGTTCGACACCGAGAATCTGGTAGTAATCTTTGTATTCCATCGCCCTGAGATCTTCCCCCCGAGGTTTTCATGCTGACTGCCGTGTTCGGGGATTGTTTCATGATTCTAACACGCTCGGCCGCCAACTCGGGTGACCATGGTGGGAGAGGGGCATGCTGTCATTCCGTGCTATCATACTCACATGGTTGAAGGCATCCGCCTGGAACGAATTCTGGTCGTGGATGAGGATCCGGATACGCTCGATCTGCTGGCGCGACAGATTCTCAAACCCCAGGGCTATCAGGTCGCCACGGCCAGCGAAGCTGGCTCGGCGATCCAGAAGGCTCTCCAGTTCGGACCGGACATGATCATCGCCAGCCTGACGCTGCCCGGATTGAGCGGCAAGGACCTGCTGGTGGCGCTGCGTGCGCAGGGCACCGATGTGCCCATGCTGGTCACGGCCAAGAAGGGCATGGAAGCCGATGCGATTCAGGCTTTCCGCCTGGGGGCGCATGATTACCTGGTAAAACCGCTGCGCGAGGCGGAAGTTATCGCCGCGCTCGAGCGCGTGATCACCGAGATTCGCCTGCGCCGTGAGCATCGCCAGCTAGCCGAGCAATTGGCTGAAAGCAACCGCCAGTTGGAACGCAGGGTGCGCGAGCTGACCACGCTCTTCGGCCTCGGCAAAACCGTCACTTCCACGACCCACCAGGGACAGCTCTTCAACAAGCTCATGGAAGGCAGCCTGTATGTCACGGAAGCGGACATGGGCTGGGTGCTGCTTCGAACCGAAGCCTCGGAGGCGCTCATTCTACGAGCGGAGCGTAATCTCCCGGCTGGCGTCTCGGCGAAGGTTCACCAGCCCTGGGATGATGGTGTAAGTTCGCTGGTGATGCTCTCCGGTGAAGCCCTGGCGATCCACGGCGAGGGCTTGAGCAAATTCAAGCTGGCCCACTTTACCGCCGCTGCACTAATCGCCCCGATCAAGGTGCGTGACCAGCCGATCGGGGTGATCTGCGTCGCCCGCACAGCAGCTCGACCGTTCACAGAACGCCAGCTGGTCATGCTGGAGGCTGTTGCGGATTATGCTTCGATCTCGCTGGTCAACGCCCGGCTCTTCCAGGCTCTGGAGGACCGCGCCCAGCGGTTGGAGAGCCAGATTCGGAGCAGTCGGGGCGAGATCGATGGGCGCTGGTTGAGCGAGGTGCACCGCAGTGTGCGGGCTGCCCAGGCTGAACTGGCGAACTTGATGGAAGAGGACAAGGACGGCGCTTTCAAAGGACGCCTGGGGATCGTCCAGGAAGACTTGGACGTGATCCTCGACAAGATTTCAAAAGTCGGCCCACCCGACGAACAGGCTTGAGGGCATCTAGGGAAGCACGCTCCCAACCTGGCTCACCCTGCGGCTACGGTGAATGAGTGTGATCCGAACGAGATTCGAGGTCCGTCCGATCGATGGATGAGAAGTTGATTCTGCTTGCTGAGGACAGCGAGGACATACGACGCTTCCTGGAGGAGTCCGTCCTCACGCCGGCCGGCTATCATGTCCAATCCGCGTCCGATGGCATTGCCGCCCTGGCTTTCGCACATAACCTCCACCCCCACCTAGTGATCACCGATCACCAGATGCCCAATTTGACCGGTATCGAACTGACCGAGCGATTGCGGCGCGACCTGCCGGAAATTCCGGTCATCCTGATGACGAGCGAGGCCAGCAAGGATCTGGTGCTGGAAGCGCTGCGGGCTGGAGCGGTGGATTTTCTCACCAAACCGTTTGAGGCCGAGGCCCTGCTGTCGGCCGTCGGGCGGGCGCTCCGGCTCAAGCGGCCGGCTCGCCCGGCCAGTTCGGTGAGTCAGGACACGCGCCCGGGCAACGGACGGCTGGTGCGGCGGGTGAAGGAGCTTGAAGTCCTTTCGAAGATCGGCCGCACGGTGACCTCGGTTCTCGACCTCGACCGTGTGCTGGCAACCGTGGTGGAGGAATCCGTGCGTCTGACCGGCGCTGAGGAAGGCAGTTTGCTGCTGCTGGAGCCCGAAAGCGGCGAGCTGTACATGCGGGCTTCGAAAAATTTTGATGATGAGTTTGCCCGCACGTTCCGCCTGCAAGCCCGGGATTCGCTGGCTGGAGCGGTGATGGAGCGCGGTGAGCCGATTCTGCTGGACGAAAGCTCACCACAGAAAATCAAGACGGCGTACCTTGTTCACAGCTTGATCTATGTCCCACTTCGGGTTCACGGCCGGGTGATCGGCGTGCTCGGGGTGGACAATCGTAAAGCCGGGCGTACCCTGACCGGCGACGATATGAAGCTGCTCACATCGATGGCTGACTTTGCCGCTATCGCAATCGAGAATGCCCAGGTCTACAACCGCAGCAACGACCAGCGCCAAAAGCTCGAGTCAATTCTGACCCAATCGGAGAGCGGCTTGATCGTGGTGGACACCGAGAACCGGGTGCTGCTCATCAATCCCATGGCGCGCTCGATCTTTGGTGTCGAAGGTGATTGCGAGGGGCTTTCCGCGGCAGAAGTCTTTGATGACACGAAACTGCTGTCCATGCTGCGCGCACGCGATACGCTGAACCGGCATGAGGAGATCACGCTCGAGGACGGGCGGGTTTTCCATGCTTCCTGCACACCCATTCGCGGTGTTGGCCAGACGGTCGTCCTGCATGACATCACACACTTGAAAGAACTGGACCGCATCAAGTCGGAGTTCGTCACGACCGTTTCGCACGACCTGCGCTCCCCGCTCACGGCGATTCTCGGCTATGTGGAGCTGATCGACCGGGCCGGCCCCCTGGCGCCCGAGCAGATTGATTTTCTGAACCGCGTCCGCTTGAGCGTCGAGCAGATCACGGACTTGGTGACCGATCTGCTCGATCTGGGCCGAATCGAATCAGGCCTGGACACGACCAAGGAGGATACCCAGCTGTCCGTGCTGGCCCACTATGCCGTGCAGGGAGTGACGAGCGAAGCGGAGAGCATGGGAATCCGGCTGGTGACGAATATTCAAGCTGACCTGCCACCCGTTCATGGAGACCCGATTCGGCTGCGGCAGATGATCGGAAATTTGCTCAGCAACGCCATCAAGTACACGCCAACCGGCGGTGAAGTCCGGCTGGAGGCAGAGGTCGAGGATCAGCAGCTGATCCTGAGGGTTTCCGATACCGGAATGGGCGTCCCCTCCAACGACCAGCCCTTCCTCTTCGACAAGTTCTTCCGGGCCAGCAATGTGCCGATGGATGTCGGCGGAACCGGCCTGGGGCTTTCCATTGTGAAATCCATCGTCGAACAGCACCAGGGGCGCATCTGGGTGGAATCACAGGTGGGCGTGGGCACGACATTCACCATCGTGCTGCCGGCGCTTTCTGGCTAGTCTTCTTGGAAAACAAAAGCGCGCGGCCTGTTTGAGCCGCGCGCTTTGGGTTAAACGGCGCCTCCGCCGGGGCGGTGAGGGGGGTAACCCGGCGGAGGCCTTCGCCAAAGGAGGAGACAGCGATGAGCGTAGGGGTGCCCCGTCTCTCGTCTCCGAGCGTTATAATACTTTCTCGCGCGCGGGCCGGGTAATGCAGAAGCTCATTCCGGCTATGTGACTTTCTTCACGAACAAAAGTTCACGCATGCCCGGGCGCGCAGGCTTTCTCGAGCGGGAGGCAGGAGGGCTGGAATTCGATGCCAGATCGCATGGAGCAGAATGACCGTGCAAGGCTCCATCAGCGCCTGCGCCGGTTGAGCGGCGACCGCAGCGCCCGGCGTGAGTATAAGCCCCCGCCGACCCCCATGGAATCCCCTCATGGTCTCGGCCAGTTGATCGAAACGCCGTCCGGACCGGCCTACCTGATCGAAAAGCTCTACAGCCAGGACTATCAGCATGGTGGCTGTGAACTCCGGCAGCTGCTGGAATTCGAATCGGATCTGGCAGCCAGCGTCGCCCAGGATCCGGGATTGGAGCATACCGGGCCGGGTGATCTGATCTTCCTGGACACCGAGACGACCGGATTGGCCGGCGGTGCCGGGACGCTCGTCTTCCTGGTGGGAATCGGGCAATTCACCGCGCATGGATTTCAACTGCGGCAGTATTTCCTGCGCGATCCGGGGCAGGAGCGGGCGATGCTGCAGGCGCTGCAGGAGTCGCTCGAGCGGGGTGCCGCGTTTGTCACCTTCAACGGGCGTTCTTTCGACCTGCCGCTGCTTGATATGCGCTACCAGATTGCCGCTCGCCGGGCAGCCGGCCTGACGGGATGGCCGCATCTCGACTTGCTCTACCCCTCCCGGCGTTTGTGGCGGCGCGCCCTATCCGACTGCCGGCTGGGCACGCTGGAGAAGGAGGTGCTCGGTGTGCAGCGCACGCAGGAGGATGTACCCGGCGCATTGATCCCGGGCATGTACCTCGATTACCTCCGCACAGGGGATATTCGCGAGATGGAGCGGGTCGTCTATCACAACGCGATCGATATTCTCAGCCTGGTCTCGCTGACCCGGGAAGTTCTGGCCCGGCACCGGGCCGGCGGCATTCCAGATCTTTCCGGGGCCGAGGCGCTCGGCATCGCCCGCTGGCACCAGACCCATGGCCAGTCACGTCCAGCGGAGGCGGCATTCCGGGCCGCGATCGAGGAGGGGGAAGACCGTCTGCGCCTCGAAGCGCTGCGCCACTTCACGGTTCATCTCCGCCGGGAGGATCGCCGTGACGAAGCGCTTGAATACTTACAGCAGTGGTATACATTGGACCCCGCCGATCCTGCGCCCTGTATCGAACTGGCGAAATATTATGAATGGCAGGTTCGGGATCTGGCTGCAGCCCGGGAGTGGGCTGAAAAGGGACTGCTCTGTTTGAGTCATTGGCCCCCGGGCTGGCGAACCGACCGGATGTGGAGCGAGATTCAGCATCGCCTGGAACGGATCACCCGCAAGCTGATGAACATGGAATCCGGTTGACCATGAGCGTGTAACTCCCCCCTGCGGCGAGAGCCTGTACGACGGCGAGCATCCGCTCGCGAGCTTCCGCAGCCACATTGTGCAATTCGCTGGAACGGGCAATATCACCCACCGTAAGCAGGCCGGAGGGCTTGGCGAACGAAACGGGCACACCCTCCGGAGCCTCTTCCAACGTTACCCTGCATGGCAGCATGATGCCATGCAGGCCTTTCCGCCGCGAGGGCGCGGTGTACGGACGGCGGGTTGCAGCCTGCGATGATCCCATGTGGTCGGACGACACGTTCCGGCTTTCCACCATCGTCGCCCGAGCATCGAAGTGAGTCAGCACGCCGAAACACAGCGCTTTCCATGCCGCGGTGCGTCTCTCGCGTGCGCTTTTAAAGTCCCACGCCACGCCGAGGGGAAAAACGAGTCCGTCAGTCCTTGGGCTTCTGAATGAAGAAAAATGTGCCGAAGCAACGAGGTTCCGGGGAACTGCTGGCAGCCTGTCAGGTCTCGAGGCTGGATTCGTCCATTTCCTTCCGCACGGCCTGGTAGAGATGTTCGGCCCGCAGCTCCTGCAGGGTGTAGCACGGTCCCCCCAGGCGATCCGCCAGGCTCTGAGCCAGGCCCTGGTCGAAGGCAGCGTGCTCCATGTTATTGACCACCGAGCGGATCTTGGCTTCACGGATCTGATCGGCGACCAGCAGGGCTTCCTCTTGCGGTGGACGTGTGCCCATTGAAACGTTCCCGGCCCCATCCGTGAGCAGGAACATCAACGGAAGCACATCGGAATGGACGACCTGTTCCTTCCGGAACGTTTCGTAGGCCAGGGTCAGGCCCGCCGAGAGCGGTGTCTTGCCTCCAACCGGAATGTCAATCAGGGCTCGCCGTGCCAGCTCCACTGAATTGGTCGGGGGCAGAATGGTCAGGGCGCGATCCTTCTGGAATACGATCAAACCGACCCGGTCCCGGCGCTGATAGGCGTCGGTCAGCAGCGAAAGGATGGCCCCCTTGGTGGCCGACATGCGCTCGGCAACGGCCATCGACCAGGAGGCATCAACGACAAAGAGCACCAGATTGGCGGCTTTGCGCACGCGCACCTTGCGCTGCAGGTCCGTGGGCAGGATCGCAAAGGAGACTTTCTTGCGCTGCTCCTCGCGTGAGCGCTGATAGGGGGCTGCGGCGCGTATGGTGGCGTCGAACGCGATGTCGGAGGTCTTTTCGTGCGCAGGGCGGGCTTGTATGTAGCGGCCGCGCTTGCGATCAGTGCGGGTTTGGGTTCGTCGGCCGCTGGTTCTGCGGGTGAGGCGATCGAGCTGACCTTCGATGCGGCGCGGGGTGAATGATTTACCGACCTTCACCTTGTCGCCGCCTTCCCACCAGCGGGCGTTCAGGGATTGTTCGGCAGACTGGCGGGTGGGCTCGACCATGCCGCGCTCCTCGCCGGCCTGCTCCTCCTCATCCGTCGCTAGGCGGGCTTTGGGGCTTTTTTTTTAGCCTGCTCTTCCTCTTCGCCGTCGGAGCTCTCGCTGAGCTCCTCGCCGCCGCTCACATCGGATTGGATCTGCTCGATGCGCGACTGCAGGTCATCGATGTTGACCTCAACCTGCTGGAAGGGTCCCCGGCGAATGCGATGCGGCAGGGCCAGTTCAGCCGCCAGCGCGATATCGCGCTGGTTGATCTTCTCCCGGCCTTCGAACGCGGCGTGCGCGCGTGCTGCTTTGAGGATGACCAGGTCGGCGCGATGTCCATCGACATGCAGCGAGGAGGTCAGGGCGGCGATCGAAAGCAGGTCGTTCTTGGTGTAGGTTACATTATCGAGCATCTTGCGGGCAGCTTCGATCTCTGCCGAGAGCCGCTGCTCCTGGTCCATCCACTGCTCGCGGAATATCTCCGGATCCTTCTCGAAGGCCAGGTTGCGTTCCATGATCGCGACCCGGTCCTGTGGGTTTTGCAGCCCGCGAATTTCTACCGAGAGCGCGAAGCGGTCGAGCAGCTGGGGGCGCAGGTCCCCTTCCTCCGGATTCATCGTGCCCACCAGGATGTAGCGGGCCGGGTGGCTGAAGGAGATCCCTTCCCGTTCAACGATGTTCATCCCGAGCGCGGCCGAATCCAGCAGCAGATCCACGACGTGGTCATCCAGCAGGTTCACTTCATCGATGTAGAGCAAGCCCCGGTTGGCCGCGGCGAGCACGCCGGGTTCGAAGTGCCGCTCACCTTCCTTGATGGCGCGTTCAATGTCGAGCGTACCCACGACGCGATCCTCCGTCGCCGAGACCGGCAGATCGACGAAGGATGTATTGCGCAGTTCGATCGGGAGCGTTTCACCGGCCGCCAGCCGCTCTTTGCATTCGGTGCAGAGTTGAGTGGGATTGTGGGGATCGCATCCAAAGCGGCAGTCGGCTACGACTTCAACCACCGGGAGCAGCGCGGCCAGGGCGCGGGCTGCGGTGGACTTGGCTGTGCCGCGCTCGCCGCGAATCAGCACCCCACCGATGCGGGGGTTGACCGCGTTCAAAATCAGCGCCCGCCGCATGCGCTCTTGACCGACGATGGCTGTGAAGGGGTAAACGACCGCCACTGCTCACTCCTGTTCGGCGGGATTATACCCCATCCTCGCCGCCATCCAATTCACAGGTGTTTACAAGAAGGGGTAAGGCTTTTATAATGCGGTCCAATCTTATTCACGGAGAGCAGAGAGTTTATGGACCGAGACAACGAGACCATCGGGGAAGAAATCCTGCACAAAGAAGAAAACGAGAAGGCAGAAGAACACCCGATGGATGCCCTGCTTGAGGCAGAGGCTTACGAACTGGAAACACCCCACCGGGGCGAGATTCGAACCGGAACGATTGCCCGCATCACCGAGAACGACATTCTGGTGGACATCGGAGCCAAGTCGGAAGGCTTGATCAGCAGCCGGGAGCTCGAACAGCTCACCGACGAACAGAAAGCCGAACTGAAAGTTGGATCCGAGATCAATGTCTACGTCATCCGGTCAGCGGATCGCGACGGTACGCTGTTGCTCTCCATCTCGCGTGCAGAAGAAGAATCGGAGTGGCAGGAAGCAGAGGAACTGCTCGAGTCGGAAGCGCCCTACGAAGGCGTGATCTCCGGCTACAACAAGGGCGGCCTGATTGTAAAATTCGGCCACCTGCGCGGTTTTATTCCCGCCTCGCAGGTGAGCCTGACACGCCGCCGACGAGCCGAAGGGGAAACCCCCGATCAGCGCTGGGGCAAGATGGCCGGCGAGCCGATCATCGCCAAGGTGATCGAAGTCGACCGGCGCCGCAACCGCTTGATTCTCTCGGAGCGCGCGGCGGCGCGCGAATCGCGCGACGCCTTGAAGGAACGCTTGATCTCGGAGTTGAAGCCGGGTGAGGTACGGACCGGAACCGTGATAAGCCTGGCGGATTTTGGAGCTTTCATCGATATCGGCGGAGCGGACGGCCTGGTGCACATTTCCGAGCTTTCCTGGAAGCGCGTCGATCATCCGAAGGATGTGCTCAAGGTCGGGCAGGAAGTCGAGGTGAAGGTCCTCAGCGTCGATCCCGATCGGAAGCGCATCAGCCTCTCGCTGCGGGAGCTCGAGGCCAACCCATGGGACGAGATTCTGGCCTCGTTTACCGAAGGGCAGCTGGTGGAAGGCACCATCACCAAGCTGACCAAGTTCGGCGCCTTCGCAACGATCAAGGACATCGAAGAGTACGAAATTGAAGGCTTGATCCACATTTCGGAGCTGTCCGATCAGCGCATCGAGCACCCGCGCGAGGTCGTGCAAGAAGGTCAAACACTGGCGCTGCGTCTGATCAAGATCGACCGCGAGCGGCGGCGCCTGGGATTGAGCCTCAAGCGGGTCGACTCGGCTGAATTTGCCGACGTCGACTGGCGGGCGGCGATGCAGGAAATGGAAAGTGAGGATGAGGAGGCACAGGCTGCTCCGGAAGCGGAGGTCGAAGATTTCGACGCCGAGCTCGAAGGGGAGATCGCCGATCTTGCTCCGGACGATCAGGCGGCAGAGGAAGCGGAGCTGTCCGAGGAAGCCCCCCAGGCTGAAGTTGAGGTTGAGGGAGAGGCCGACGCGCCCGAGCCCGAGGCCGACGCGCCCGAGCCCGAGGAACCCGAACCGCCGGAGGAATCCGAAGCCTGAACAACGGCGGCAGTCGTCTCGACCAGGAACCATTCACCGGGCGCACAAGCAGTGCGCCCGGTTTGTCTTCGAAAGGGGAATTAAATCCCACTTTCCCTTGTCGGCTTGCTTTCTTTGGTAGAATACGAATCAATCAGGAGGAATTTGGCATTATGGTTCGGAGGTTGAACGGTGGCCGATAAGATGGAGCGCTTTACGCAGCGGGCTCGCCGTGTGCTCAGTCTTGCGCACGAAGAGGCCGAGCGTTTGCACCACAATTACATAGGTACGGAACACCTCCTGCTGGGTCTGATTCGTGAGGAGGGGGGCGTCGCGGGACGAGTGCTGCGCGAGCTCGGCCTGGAGCCGGCGCGCGTGAAGGAGATGGTCGAACGCCTGACGGGTGTGGGCCGCCATAGCGGCGGCCGGATCGAGCTGGCACCAGCGACTGAACAGGTGCTGCAGCTGGCGATTGATGAAGCCCGCCGCATGGGGCATCACTATATCGGCACCGAACACCTGCTGCTCGGCCTGGTTCGCCAGGGCGAAGGCGTAGGAGTGGACGTGCTGCGCAGGCTCGGGATCACGCCCGAGCAGGTCCGCCGACAGACGCGGCGCATCCTGCAGGAGAGCCCGACCCGGCGCATGGCCCAGAAGGGGACGCCCTCCCCGGCGAAAGAGCAGGCCAAGACCCCGCTGGTGGATCAGCTGGCAACCGACCTGACCGCCCTGGCGGAAGAGGGCAAGCTGGATCCGGTGATCGGGCGCGAGATGGAGATCGAGCGCGTGATCCAGATTCTGGCCCGCCGGACCAAGAACAATCCGGCCCTGATCGGCGAGCCCGGCGTGGGCAAGACGGCTATCGTGGAAGGGCTGGCACAGCGCATCATCGCCGGGGAAACTCCTGGACCGCTGATCGGCAAGCGCGTGCTCCAGCTCGATGTCGGTTCACTCGTCGCGGGCACCATGTACCGCGGTCAGTTCGAGGAAAGGCTGAAGCGTGTCATCGATGAACTGAAATCTTCGGAAGCAATCCTGTTTATCGATGAGGTTCACATGCTCGTTGGTGCCGGATCGGCCGGTTCATCGGTCGACGCCGCCAACATTCTCAAACCGGCGCTTTCGCGCGGCGAGCTCCAGGTGATCGGGGCGACCACGCTCGACGAGTACCGCAAGCACATTGAAAATGACGCCGCCCTGGAGCGGCGCTTCCAGCCGGTGATGGTTGAAGAACCTTCCATTGAAGAAACCATCGACATCCTGCGCGGTGTGCGCCGGCCGTACGAGGAGCACCACAAGCTTCTCATCACGGACGAAGCGATCCAATCGGCGGCGTACCTTTCGGCCCGCTACGTGACCGACCGTTTCCTGCCGGACAAGGCGATCGACCTGATCGATGAATCGGCCTCGCGAGTTCGAATGTACAAGAGCCCGGAGGCGGTTTCGCTGCGCACGATCATCGGCGAACTGCGTAAGGTTCGGGAAGCGCATGCCCTTGCGTTGGAAGAATCCCGCTATGATGACGCCGAGGAACTGGTCCAGCGCGAGTCGGAGCTGGAAGAACAACTCGACCAGCTGCGCGGCGCGTGGGACCGCAGCGAGAGCGGCCCGCGCGTCACCGAAGATGATATCGCTGAAGTCGTATCGATGTGGACGGGTGTGCCTGTCATGCAGATTGCCGAGGCCGAATCGGCCCGCCTGCTCGAGATGGAAAGCGCCCTGCACGAGCGCATCATCGGGCAGGACGAAGCGATCACCGCGATTTCCAAAGCCGTGCGCCGCTCGCGAGCCGGCTTGAAAGACCCCAAGCGGCCGATCGGATCCTTCATCTTTCTCGGTCCGACGGGCGTGGGCAAAACCGAGCTTACCAAAGCTCTGGCAGAGTTCATGTTCGGATCGGAGGATGCCCTCATCCAGATCGACATGTCCGAGTTGATGGAGCGCCATACGGTCAGCCGCCTGGTGGGTGCACCTCCCGGGTACGTCGGTTACGAGGATGCCGGCCAGCTTACAGAGGCTATTCGCCGCCGGCCATATTCGATTGTCGTCTTTGACGAGGTGGAAAAGGCCCATCCCGAAGCCCACAACATGCTGCTCCAGATCATGGAAGAGGGTCAGCTTTCGGATGCCCGTGGGCGAAAGGTCGATTTCCGCAATGCGATCATCGTGATGACGTCCAACGTCGGGGCGGACCTGATCAAACGTCAGACTCAGCTTGGCTTCGATCTACCGAAAGATGCGGCAGCCGAAGAGCGGCTCGAGTACGACGAAATGACCAAGAAACTCACTGACGCGCTGAAGAAAGTTTTCCGGCCGGAGTTCCTCAATCGGGTCGATTCGGTCATGGTTTTCCATGCCCTCACCAAGGACCAGATCGCCGAGATTGTCGACCTGGAGCTGAACAAAGTCTCCGAGCGCCTGACCGAACACGAGATCTCGCTCGCTGCGACGGACGAAGCCCGCCTGAAGCTGGCTGATCTCGGCTACGATCCCGAGATGGGCGCCCGACCGCTGCGGCGGGTTATCCAGAGCAAGGTCGAAGACAAGCTCTCGGATGAACTGCTGGCTGGAAAATTTAAAGCCGGTGACCATGTGATGGTCGATGTCGACGAGGATGAAGTCGTCCTGCGATTGGGCAAGGGCGAACCGGAAGATGAATCGCAGGAAGCCGTCCCCGCCACCTGAAAACCTGAGGACCACGCAGGAGCCCGGCAAGATGTTATGCCGGGCTCCTTTTTTTGTTCCGGCCCACTGTATAATCCATTCCGGAGGTTGCGTGGCGAAGATTCAAACTCAATTCGTATGCCAGCAGTGCGGTCGTACGGCGCCCAAGGCGCTTGGACGCTGCCCGCAGTGCGGGGCGTGGAACAGCATGGTGCAGGAGGTGGTCACCCCAGCCGGAAGTTCGATGCAGGCGGCAGCCCTGCGGAGCGGTGCCCAAGCGGTTCGGCTGAGCGAGATCGACGGCGATGCGGCGGCGCGCATGCCGCTGCCGATCGCGGAATTTTCACGGGTTCTGGGCGGCGGGATCGTTCCGGGCTCCGTGACCTTAATCGGCGGCGATCCGGGAATCGGCAAATCAACCCTGCTGCTCCAGATGGCGGCTCAAATGAGCCGCAGCCGGCGCGTGCTGTATGTCTCCGGCGAAGAATCAGAGCCCCAGATCAAGGCGCGGGCGGTGCGGCTGGGGAACGAGGCGGAACTGCCCGAAGACCTGTTCATCCTGACCGAGACCGACCTGGAGGCTGTCCTGCTGCAGGCAGAGGACGTCGGTCCGGGTTTGATGGTCGTCGATTCGATCCAGACCATGCACCTGTCGGATTTTGATTCGAGCTCGGGCTCGATCACGCAGGTGCGGGAGTGCACGGCCCGCCTGCAGCTGCTGGCGAAGAGCTCGGGCATCGCCGTGTTTCTGGTGGGTCATGTCACCAAGGAGGGCGCCATCGCCGGGCCGCGTGTGATGGAGCACATCGTCGACACCGTGCTCTACCTCGAGGGAGATCCCTACCATGCCTACCGCCTGCTGCGCTCGGTAAAGAATCGTTTTGGGGCGACAACTGAAGTGGGAGTGTTCGAGATGGCTCCCGATGGAATGTGCGAGGTCGCCAACCCGTCGGAGGCGTTCCTGGCCGAGCGCGTGGTCAGCGCGCCAGGGTCTGCGGTCGCCGTCACCATGGAGGGGACCCGTCCTCTGCTGGTCGAGGTGCAGGGGCTGACCAGTCGGAGCAGCTTCGGCAATCCTCGCCGCACGGCAAATGGAGTCGATTTCAACCGCCTGCTGCTGATCGCCGCCGTGCTGACACGCCGTGCCGGCCTGCGCCTGGACGACCAGGACATCTTCATCAACGTGGTCGGTGGACTGCGCATTGGTGAGCCGGCGGCCGACCTGGCCATGGCCATGGCCATCACCTCCTCGATGATCGATCAGCCGATACCGGCCGATGTTGTCCTGATCGGGGAGATCGGCTTATCGGGCGAGATTCGCGCCGTGGCGCAGATCGAGACGCGTCTGCAAGAGGCGGCGAAGCTTGGTTTCAAGCGCGCCTTGATTCCCAGGCGCCTGCGCGGCTCTGGAAGCGAAGGAAATGCGATCGCGATCGAAGCCGTGCGTTCAATCCACGACGCCCGCCGGCTCCTTTTCCGCGAATCGAACTAGGCTCGGTCGCGCGTTTGTCCCGCCGCGCAGCGCGCGTGACGCGTTTCG
>JBJYWH010000088.1:2786-28268 GCA_046259355.1 Anaerolineales bacterium | reverse complement strand
GAACTAGGCTCGGTCGCGCGTTTGTCCCGCCGCGCAGCGCGCGTGACGCGTTTCGATCGACTTTCACCTCGAATCGCAAATCTCGACCGAATCGAAGCCCCGGAATCAGGGGTAGGTTGCATCTCGCCGATAAAACCCACGCGCAGGTTCATATTTAAGATTTAACAATTCATATGGCTGGATGAGGGTGATGCGGACAACTGTCCCCAAGATCTGGGGGTCGTCGCGGGAGGCTGCATGCCATATGGCGCTCGACGAAGGAGTCGTGAAGATGAAGGAGGCTTGGGATTTTCGTCGAGGCATCGGTCCGCTTTAAGATTCACTCGCCTTAAAAGATTCGATCTTTTTAGGTTAACGGCGGGTTAAAGTATTGAAGCCCGTCCTGGCTTTTGCTAAAATCCTGCCACTGCGGGTGGATGAGGCACAAGGTTGGAGGAGGACGCCCGCAGGCCCCAGATCGCTGTGGTTTGGGTGGTCGTCCCCTCGACGGCCGCAGTTTCATCACAGACGTACCTTTGGGTTCGTGCCCCACAATTCATGGCTGCATTCCGGACACGATCGTGCGGTGTCTTGGAGACCTCGGAGGTTCGTATGACTGCGGAGCGGCACTGGCAGGCAGCGCTCGGACAACTGCAGATGGAGATGCCGCGCGCAGCCTACGACACCTGGGTCCGCGACGCAGAATTCCTGACCTACGAAGACGGAACGTTCGCCATCGGTGTGAAAAATGCCTACGCCCGTGATTGGCTGCAGGATCGGCTGACGGCAACCGTAAAACGTATTCTCACCGGTATCATGGGACGCACGGTCGATGTGCGTTTCGTGGTCTGGACGGGCAGTCCGGTCGAAGAAACAGCTGAACCGGTGCAAGTGCTCCCCGAGGCTGCAGCTCCAGCCGCGCTGGATGAGGCTCGCCTCAACCGGCGCTATACCTTTGATACCTTTGTCGTCGGCGCCAGCAATCGCCTGGCTCATGCCGCGGCCCAGGCCGTGGCTGAAAGCCCGGCCAAGGCCTACAACCCGCTTTTCCTGTACGGCGGGGTGGGATTGGGAAAAACCCACCTGCTGCACGCTGTCGGTCATGCCTGCCTCCAGGCTGGACTTCGAGTGCGCTACGTCTCCTCGGAAGAATTCACGAATGACCTGGTGAACTCGATCCGCACACACAACACAATGGCCTTTCGTGACCGCTATCGGCGCATCGACGTGCTCCTGATCGATGACATCCAGTTCATCGCCGGCAAAGAGTCGACACAGGAGGAATTCTTCCACACCTTCAACACGCTGCATGGCGGGGATAAGCAAATCGTGCTGACATCCGACCGCCCGCCGCGAGCGTTGGTGACACTTGAGGAACGGCTGCGATCACGCTTCGAATGGGGCTTGACGGCTGATATTCAAGCCCCAGATTTCGAGACCCGGCTGGCGATCCTGCGGTCGAAGGCCGAGCGCCATGGACAGCATGTTCCCCCCGAAATTCTGGAGAACATCGCCCGGCGCGTCCAGAGCAACATTCGGGAACTGGAAGGTGCATTGACGCGCGTGGTCGCTTATGCTGACCTGCGCGGCGAGCAGTTGAGCGAGGAGCTTGTCGATACAGCCCTGGCAGACATGCTCGTTCGAACCGGCAGTCTGACCGGCGAGCAGGTGATCGAGGCGGTTGCCGAACGGTACGGACTTCAGGTAGAGCAGCTGCTGGGCCGGACGCGCGCGCGGGACGTGGCGCTGCCGCGCCAGATCGCGATGTATCTCATCCGGGAGGAAACCGACACCTCCCTGCCGAAGATCGGCGAGATGCTCGGTGGCCGCGATCACACGACGGTGCTGTATGGTGCCGACAAGATATCCGAACGCATCGAGACGGATGGATCGCTGCGGCGGGATGTGATGGCGATTCGTGAGCGGCTCTACCGGGCTGCCGGGGTCCCGATCTGAAAAGATTCTGCCTGCGTGAATCTGCCGGCCGCGCCAATTGGCGCGGCCGGTTTGATGCCGGGCACTTTTTCCGGGCTGCCTTTCACTGGCGGTGCGTTTCGGATCAGGCCGGGTAGGCAAAGACTCCCAGGATGCCGGGTCCACCGTGAACCGCAAGCGAAGCCACCAGGTCCTCAACCAGCAATTCATCGATCATGAGATGGGACTGAAGCTGGCGCTTCACGTCCTCCGCTTCGGCCTCCGCACGGGCGTGGATGACGGCCGCCTTCAGGGGAACATCGGCTGCGAACGTCCCGGTCATCACTTCGACCAGGCGGTCGAGGGCTTTCGAACGGGTACGTACGCTCTCGCCGGCCTCGAGAAGCCCATCCTGCAGGTAGATGATCGGCTTCACATCGAGCAGGGAGGCCAGGGCTCCCTGCAGGCGTCCGACCCGCCCGCTCATCTGCAGGTATTTAAGCGTGGCGGGTGTGAGCACAAGCTTGCTGGTCGAGCGAATGTGTTCGAGCCGGCGCAGCACCTGGTCAAGCGGCTGCCCTGCGCCCGCAGCGCGAGCCGCTTCCAGCACCATCCAGCCCGTTCCGAGCGAGATGCTGGCCGAGTCGAAGACTGCGACCTCGGCTTCAGGGACCATCTCCTTGGCCATGAGGGCGGAATCGTAGGTTCCGCTCAGTTTGGCCGTCACGGTGATTACCAGGCCGGAATTGCCTTCTTCCCGCAGGTCCTGGTAGAAGCGCGCGAAGACGGCCGGCGCCGGTTGCGAGGTGGTGGGGATAATGCCCATCTCTTCAATCTTGTTGTAGAAGAGGGTGCGGTCGATGTTGATGTTCTCCTCGTAGGTCTCTTCCTTGAACTGAATCGCGATCGGGGCAATCCGTATGTCGTACCTTCGAATCAGTTCGTCGGAAAGGTTGTTCGTGCTGTCGGTCAGGATTTTCAACATAGCAAACTCCTCCTTTGGCGATTCGCTGTCCACGGTGACCCGATTACCATGATAGGGTCACTCGATGGGATGCGCATATGACTCTCAATTCTGGTCCCTTCGTCACTGGATCACAAATTCATTTCCCGTGATTCACGGACCGAGTTCAGGCGCCTGGAAGGGAGCATTCCAGCTCGGGGATTTATGGACGTGCACCACCTTCCATCGATCATCGAGGCGGACCAGCACCCGGCTTTCGTTGTAGCTGATCACGGATACGCCGCCTGACGTTCCTCTCGAGATGAGCAGTGTGTAGGAGCAGATAGCGATGTCGCCGTAGCGCTGCTCGTGGTAATCGGCCAGGTCGAAACGAATGCGGCTTTTATCTTCGGGCGCTCCACCCGCGGCTCTGGGATCGAGCGCGACGCCGGCCGTGTCGGGCCGCGAAGCTTCCTGCATCATGAAGTCGTGGAACGGCAGGCCATCGATGCGGTGCGGCGTGACGTACCATTCGTAGAGCGTCAAATCCGGTGAGGTGGAGGCATGGTAGCCCTCGATATCACCGGCGAAGATGCACTCCAGGTGCTGTTCGAGAACATCGCGAACCTCGCTCATTTTCTGCTCCTCCAGTCCCACCCGATGTGACTCACAGCAAGCTCACGGGGTCGATATCGACCGCCCAGCCCTCGGGCAGTGTTTCTGGGATTGCTCCGGCAGGATCGCTCCCGCGCAGGATCAGGTGCCAGCGGTAGAGGCCGCGTACCCGCTCGAAGAAGCATGGCGCCGGGCCGATCAGGTCGACCGCGGTTCCGGCCTCACGTGCGCTGGCTTTCAACACGCTGGCAAGTCGCTCCGCCTCCCGCTCAGCGCGGCGGGAAGAGGTGTGCCGGTAGACCAACCGAGCCAGGCGCCGAAATGGAGGGTAGGCAAGCTCCCGCCGCAGGCGGAGTTCCTGGTGGTAAAAGCGTTCATAGTCGTGTTTTGCAGCAGCCTGAATGGCGTAATGGTCGGGCTGATAGGTCTGCAAGATCACCCGACCGCCTAGCAATCCCCGTCCCGCCCGACCGGCAACCTGGGTAAGGAGCTGGAAAGTGCGCTCCGCAGCGCGATAGTCAGGCAGGTTCAGGCCGGTGTCGGCCGAAACGACACCGACCAGTGTCACAAGCGGGATGTCAAGGCCTTTGGCCAGCATCTGGGTTCCGATGAGGATATCAGCCCGGTGGGCCGCGAAATGGGCCAGGATGACATCATGCGCGCCTTTCGATCGCGTGGCATCCCGGTCCCAGCGCAAGGTGCGGGCACCGGGGAAGGACTGCTCGACTTCGGACTGTATGCGCTGTGTTCCGGCGCCGAAGTGCCGCACTCGTCGTCCGCCGCACTGCGGGCAAACCGTGATCGCTGCGGTGCTGTACCCGCAGTGGTGACACACCAGGCGCGGCGGGTCTCGGTGCTGTGTCAGGCTGCGATCACAACGTGGACAGCGCGCCACCCAGCCGCAATCGCGGCAGAAGATATAGGTCTCCGAGCCGCGCCGGTTCAGAAACAGGATTGCCTGCTCACCGGCTTCGAGCGTGGTCTCGAGCGCCTCGCTCAGCGCCCGGCTGAAGATCGAACGGTTGCCGACCTTGAGCTCCAGGCGCATGTCCACGACGCGCACCGGCGGGAGTTCAATCGAGCGCGCCTCGCCACCGGCATCCTGGTAGCGGTCTGCGATCCCCAGCCGGGCCGATTGGGTGGCCAGCCGCTCCCTGTGCCCCAGGATGCGGCGGGGAAGTTCGAGCAGCTGGAGACCTCCACGCTCTGCCCTGAAGCGGGTTCCGATGTCAGGCGTCGCGCTGCCGAAGATCACGGTCGCTCCCAGCCGCCGGGCATAGGCGAGCGCGACCTCGCGAGCATGGTACCGGGGTGAGCGGGCGGCTTCTTTATAGGATTCGTCGTGGGACTCGTCGAGCACGATCAGGCCAATTGCTGGAAGGGGGGTAAAAAGGGCGCTGCGTGGACCGACCACAACCTTGAGTTTTCCAAGCCGGGATCTCCGCCACGTGTCGTATCGTTCGCCTTCCGATAGCTCGGAGTGGACCAGGCCGACCTGGCCGGGGAACCGGGCCAGAAAGCGGCGCACCGTCTGGGGAGTGAGGGAAATTTCCGGCACCAGGACAAGCGCCGTCCGGCCGGAGGCGATGGCTGCCGCCACGGCTCGCAGGTAGAGTTCGGTCTTCCCCGACCCGGTAACACCCTGCAGCAAAAACGCGCTGGACCGCCGACCTTCGATTGCGAATCGGATCGGCTCCCAGGCGCGCTCCTGATCTTTCGTGAGGGTCGGTGGAAGGGCGGGCACAAAATCGAGTTCCTCCAGCGGGTCTCGCCAGACCTCGGATTCGCTCAAAACGATCAAATCGTTGTCCTCGAGATTATGCAGATCGGCCAGCGTGCCGCCGGTTTCGGCATAGAGCCATGTGACATCGAGCGCTTCCCCTTCGTCGATGAGCATCTCCACCATCGCCTGGCGGCGTTCGTCGGCCTGGCTGCCGCTTCGCCCGATCTCCACGACCCGGCGGCGGGCTTCTTCTGGCGCCACACTCAGTCGTGCATTGCGCACACTCTTGGGACGGATGCGGGGCGGGTCGAGGACTGAGCTGCGAGCGAGTGCGCCGCGCTGCACAAGGGCTTCGGCGGCGGCCTTCCAATGGCGGCGCGGCAGGGCGTGAGCGAGCTGCCGGCCGCGCAGATCGCCGCGCTGCAAGAGCAGGTTCAGGATGCGGCGCTGGATATCGTTCCCGGGTTCATATTCGGGTGCCAGCAGGTGATAGAGCGAATCGGCCTGCTGACTCAAGCCGGGTGGGATCATCAGGGTCAGCGCGTCAATCAGCGCAGCATGGTACGTTTTGGCCATCCAGCGCGCCAGTTCGATCTGAGTTTCCGTGAGCACCGGTTGGGGATCGACCAGATCTTCGATCGGCCTGGTCTCGCTGACGGCGGGTTGGGCTGGAAGCCGAATCACGACCCCCTGAACGCGGCGGGTGCCGAACGGCACGGTGACCAGGTGACCGACGGCGATTGTGGAGCGCAGGCGCGGAGGAACGTGGTAGTCAAATGTGCCATGCACCGGGGGTAGATTGACGGCAACCTCGGCGAACTCTGGCAAAGCTTTACTCGGGTGAATAGCTCGTCTGCCGGCCCGACCCGCGCTTCGGCAGCGGTTGAATCGAGACGCGCGCGATGCGGAAGCCATCCATCGCCTCAACCCGCATCCGCACACCATCCGCGGTGATCACATCGCCAACCTTGGCGAGGCGCTCCAGGCGTCCCAGTACATAGCCGGCGATCGTGTCGTAGTCAGGGTCCTGCAGCTTAAGGTTGAAGTGTTCGTTCACTTCCTCGATCAGCGTCAGACCGTCCACCAACGAGGAGCCGTCCGGCAATGGCTGAATATCCGGCTCATCATCGAACGGATCGCTGACCTCGCCGACAATTTCCTCCAGCAGGTCGGCCAGGGTCACGATTCCGGCCGTGCCGCCATACTCATCAAGCACGATGGCAATATGCCGGTGACGCAGGCGGAACAACCGCAGGAGCGAGTTGACGTGGGCGGTCTCGGGGATGAAGATCGCTTCCCGCATCAAATCGCGCGCCTTGAGCGATTCGGGCTCGCCGTTGATCTTGAGCAGCAGATCCTTCAGATGCACCACGCCCAGGATCTGGTCCTGGTTCTCGGCGTAAACCGGGAATTTGCTGTAGGGGTGCTGCGCGGCCAGGTCGAGCATCTCGTGCAGGCTGGTGTCTTCTCGCACTGCGATCATCTCTGTGCGCGGCACCATGACCTGCCGGACGAGCAGTTCGCCGAAGTCGAAGACCGCGTCGACCATCTCCTGTGCGTCATTTTCGACCAGCCCGCCCTCGGCGCTGGCGCGCACCAGCATTTTAAGCTCCTCGATCGAGTGGACGAGTTCATGCCCGGCAGCAGGTTCCACGCCCACCAGCCGCAGCAAGGCATTCCCGGTTCCGTTCAGGAGCCAGATTGCGGGCTTGAAGATCCATTCCGTCCAGATGGTTGGTTGCGCGACGAACAGGGCTGTTCGTTCCGGGTTCTGCAGGGCGACCGATTTCGGCGCCAGTTCGCCCACCACGACATGCAGGAAGGTGATCAAGGCAAAAGCCACGCCGGCCGAGACGCTGTGCGAGACTTCGGATTGAACGGCGCCGGGGAACAGGTCGACGACAGGTTGGATCAAGAAACTGAGCGCGGGCTCGCCAATCCAACCCAGACCGAGGCTGGCCAGCGTGATTCCCAGCTGCGTGGCAGCGATAAAGCGGTCCGGGTTGTTGATCGCGGTCTGCACCCAGCGGGCGCGTGTATTTCCCAGGCGCACCAGCTCATGCACGCGCGTGCGGCGCACGCTTACGAGGGCAAATTCAGCTGCAACGAAGAACGCGTTGGCGCCGACCAGGAGCAACACCAGCAGCAGGCGCAGGATGGAGGAGGTCAGGCTGCCTTCCATCAGCCCGGCTCATCTCCCGGCACGCGTGAACGGTAGATCACGGCCGATCCATATCCAACGACGGAAGCCATATCACCGGTGACGTCACCTGAGGTTGCGTGATCCAGCAGGCGAACACGATCGGCTCCCAGGCTGCGTGCTGCCCATAGGACGGCGGCGACCGCCCCGCGTCCGCACGCGAATCCGGCACCTTCCGCCTCGGCCTCCAGGACCGTCTCCGGCTGGAAGCTTTCGATCCGCCGGAGCATCTCCCGGTCCAGCCGCTGCGCGATCTCCTGTGGATAGAAGTGGGAAAGATCCGAACTGGCTACGATCAGGCACTTTTCGCCCTTGAGTACGGCGGCCAATGCCTGCCCCACGGCGCGCGTGACCCGTTTGCTCTGGTCGCGCAGCATGATGGGGAGCAGTTGGAAATCGCCCGGAAGCGCGCGCTGCAGGAACGGCAGTTCGATTTCCAGGGCGTGTTCCTGATCCCGGGTGACGTACTGGACTTCCAGCTGCTCTTGCTGAAGCAGGCAGGCTGAAAACTTCTTCTGCAGTTCCCGGTCAATGGGCACCGTTCCGAGCGGGGTGGCGTACGCGCTGTGCCCGCTTGTCAGGACTTCGCCGCGGGCCAGGGCATGCAGCGGGGACAGGATAGCCACCCGGTCGATTGGCAGCCTGCGCACGAGCGCAAACGCATACGCGGCGACCTGACCGGAATAGCGATGGCCGGCGTGCGGCACGATCAGGCCGATGATCTCCCCTTCGACTGGCGTATGACCACCGGCGTTCTCGAGGTAGCGATCGACCGATTCGGCCAGCCTGCCGGGATCGCCGGGATACCAGGTTCCGGCGATGGGTGAGGGGCGGACGTTCGTTAAGTCCAGCTTTTCTGACACGGCAACGGCATTGTAGCACAAAGCATGACTTCGTTCAGCCCCATTCGATGCGCTGCGGTTGCCTCTTGACACCCGAACAATTGTTCGAGTAAGATTAGAACACCCGTTCTATTTGCCGCGACGGGGATGGAGGTGTTGTGATGGAAAGGGCGTTCTATCCAGAGACCATGTTGGATCAGCAGGCCGACGAGATCGAATCGGCACTGACCCGCCTGGCGCTGCCGGCCAGGGTGGATGGGGGCGTGATTCGGGAGCGCCATGTGCGCTACCACCTGACTCCGGCAATCGGCACACAGCCGCTGGAACTTGCAGAGCTGGCGGACGATGTTGCGCGCGAAATCGGGGTGAATGATCTGCGCGTACTGCGCGAGGCCGGAGAGCTGGCAATTGAGGTGCCGCTCGAGCACGCGGCCGGTCTGCGGCTGCTTCCGCTGATCCAGACCCTGCCGCGACTGCGGCCGCTTTCGGCCCTGGTCGGCATGAGCACTCGCGGGAGCCCGCTGGTGCTTGAACTGGATCGGGCGGCTTCCTGGCACGTGCTGATCCAGGCGCCGGCCGGCGCGGGGAAGTCGGAGCTGCTGCGCACGCTCGCGATGTCGCTGGCGCTCTCCAGCCGGCCGGCACGGGTCGGCTTCCTGGCCCTCGATTTGAGCGGCCGCGAACTCAGCTGCCTCGCTTCGCTTCCGCACTTGCTCGCCGATGTCGCCAGCGATGGCGCGTATGCTGTTGAGCTCCTGAGCGGGGTCGTCGATGAGATGGATCGCCGGGCGCAGACGGGCATTGCCCAGCCGCACCTGGTCCTGTTCGTCGATGACCTGGACGGCCTGCGCGATCGGCTCGGTGCAGCCCTTGAGAGGCTGCTGGCATCAATCTTTGACGAAGGCCCGCACAGCGGCGTTCACCTCATCACGGCCGCGCGCCGTGGAGTCGACGGCGCCGGATGGGCCTCTGCCGCATTCCGGGCGGCCGCGCGGATCGAGGGTTTCGCGCACGAACCGCGGGGGCATTTCCATCTGCAATGTGGTTCCGAATCCGTCCAGGCAGAAGCGGCCTGGATGAGCGCTTACGATCTTGATCTGGCCGTTCGTTTCGTACGGGACGGAATGCGGTAGGGCGAGTGCAGCCGTGATGAAATCGATCCGGGCCGAAGAGCGGATTTCAATCCGCTGCACCTTGATAGGCGCGCTACCGCAGGAGTTCACCTGGCGCGGCCGGCGCTACGGCGTGCAGCGCATCGAGCGCACCTCGCCGCCGGCGCATGAACGAAGAAGGCCGGGGCCGAGCGTGGAGTTCTACGTGCTGCAGACCTGGCAGGGATTGCGGTGCCGGGTTTCGCATGATCCCGGGAGCGATATCTGGCGTCTCGAGCACCTGCTCGGGACAGGAGGTGGAATGCGATGAAAGTGGGAATGCTGTGGTTCGACGAGGATCCGACGCGTTCGCTGGACGCCCGCATCGACCGGGCAGCGGATTACTACCAGCGCAAATACGGGGCGCGCCCTAATCTTTGCATGGTCCACCCCCAGACGATGGCACAGGAGAGCAGAGGGGGGCAGGGAGAATTGACGGTGCGCTCCAGTAAGTCCGTGCTTCCGAACTACTTCTGGCTGGGCGTTGACGAGCGGAATCTGCAAAGCCCCAAACGTTGATCCGTTCTGTGGGGCTGCTCAGAAGAGCCCATTGTGAGATCAGGGGCCGGTACACAGGCAACAGTTTCACCGTACGGAGGGGGCGGTGCATGACGTACGGTCGGGTCCGGGAGGATCACACTTTCACGGAAGTGCGAGGGCTCCGATCAAGGTATCCATGGCGACATCGAGGTCGAGCTGGCTGGATTTGACCTCCAGATCGATGCGCATCAGTTCGTGGTATATGCGATCCAGATCATCGGCCGAGAAGGTGCGGGCCTGCTTGAGAATGCGCTGGACGACAAAAGGCGGCAGCGCAAGTGCCTGGGCGGGATCCATGCCTCGATCGAGCGCCTCCCGGGCCAGGATCAGCAGGCGGAACTGGCGGATGATCATTGCGAACGCACGGCGCGAATCCGAATCCTGCAGGACGCGCCACAGGTGCAGCTGCGCTGCTTTCGCCTGGCGCTGGCCGAGCGCATCGACGAAGTCGAAGATGTTGCCCTGGCCGCGAAATGGCGTCAGTTCTTCCACATCCGCCGGGGTGACCGGCCGCTGCCGATCGACGAAATCGAGCAGCTTTTCAATCTCCTGATCCGCCAGGTAGAGATCTTCCGCAACCCAGTCTGCCAGCAGCTGTCCGGCCTCAGCCTCAAAGGCACCGCCCAGTTCTTCCGCTCGCTGCTGGATCCAATGCGTGAACTCCGTTCCGCGCGGGTGGGCCATCAGGCGGCGATAGCCGCGATCCGCATTTTCCTCCGCCCAGAGGCGCAATCGGGTGCGGCGCCAATCCGAGCCTTTCCGTCTTGGAAATGTGAGCTGTTCCAGGCAGACGAGCGCTGTACTCTCTTGGAGCGCATCCAGCAGTCCCTCGAGCGCTGATTGGAACTCATCCGACTGGGGGAGTGCTTCGGCATGGTCAAGGATGATCAGGCGGCGCTCGGAGAGAAAAGGTACCTGTAGACAGGCTTGCGTGAGAAGGTCCATATCGAGGCTGCGCGCATCGAAGGTCTGTGTGTTCATCGACGCGGTCGCAGGATCCCCGAGCATGCCGTACAGGGTATGGACAAAGGCTTCCATCGCGAAGCTGTCATCGCCATAGAGCAGGTAGAGGACGGGCTTGACGGTTGACATTTCAGAGGCTGGTGAAAACGCGGTGTACGGCCATGCCCGAATTATCGAAGCGTTCAAGGCGCAGCACATGCAGCGTGCCAGGATCGGCCTCGGTCGTGATGTGTTCCTGGGCTGACCGTCCCACGGGTTGGGCGATGAGCAGCGCAATGATGGTGGAGAGGACGACCAGCGGGAATCGCTCAAGGCGCTTACGCCAACCCTCCCGTTCGCTTCCAAACAACGACAGGAACGCGGCGCTGCCGGCCAGCAGGCCGGATGTGACAAGATTGGTACCGCAATTTGGATGGATGGCGAGAGCGCGGTCCCCTCGCTTCAATCGTGCCAGCCCCTGTTGAACGAGGTCCGTCAGCGCTTCGGTTGGAACTTGGCCATAGATGTAGAAACCGCGCGCATCCGAGCGGCCGATGAAGGTCCGCTCCGGATAGCGCTGGCTGAGCAGGTGGATGGTGGCATGTTCGAGCGCGTGGTTGCGGCGGATATTGACCAACGGTGGTCGCATGAGAAGTGAAGTAGGCAAGTCCGGCCTCCAGTCTCACCGGCGATTATACCCAGCTTGGCCTTTGAGCACCGGACAAGCTCGGCCGTCGTCAGAACCGGTCAGCGGGATGCAGCCGGTGAGCGCTCGCTTCGGGCTGATGGGCCTGCCCCGCGAAGCGGCAGGCCGATGGCGTGCAGCTGGTTGAACAAATCGACCGGGTCGGAGCACCGCAATACGGCTGTCAGGGTTTGAGCGGGCAGATGCAGCGGTGCAAGGTAGCGTTTCAGATGTTTGCGGAATCGGAGCAAGCCGGTTTCCAGGCCGTGATATTCGACCATGCGATCGCAGTGCAGCTCGATCACCCGGGCCAATTCCAGGGTTGATACCTGCGCGCGAGGTTTGCGCATGAAGATCCAGGGATTGCCGATCGCCGCCCGCCCGATCATGACGCCATCACAATGGGTGTGGGCCTTGATGCGGTCAATATCCGCGATCGAGCGGACGTCGCCATTTCCGATTACCGGTATGCTCAGGCTTGATTTGATCTCCGCAATAGCGTCCCAATCGGCGCTCCCGGAGTAGGACTGCGCGCGAGTGCGGCCATGGACCGCGAGCAGGGAGGCACCTGAAGCTTCAATGGCGCGCGCTACCTGCAGGTAGTTGCGCTCGTCCTCGTCCCATCCGAGCCGGATCTTGGCCGTCACGGGAACATCCAGCGCACGCACCAAGGCGCTGAGGATCCGTTCGATCTTGGATGGCTCGCGCAGCAGGCCCGCGCCGGCGCCTCGGCCGGCAACCGTTCGAGCCGAACAGCCCATATTGATGTCGATCGCGTCTGGATGGAGGTTCATCACCCGCCCCGCCGCCTGCACCAGCCGCTCTTCATCGCTGTCAAAGAGCTGGAAGATCACCGGGCGTTCTTCCGGCAAGTAGCGCAACGTGCGCCAGGCCATGTCCACGCCGGACAGCAATTCGATGGCTCCGACGAATGCGGTGTAGCTGATCGCAGAACCATACTCTCGGCAGATTGACCGATAGGGAAGATCAGAATATCCATCCATCGGCGCCAGGATCAAATCGCCGAAGATCGGGAGCGGGCCGATCCAGAAGGTGGGCGGTATCCGTGACATGGCGTGATTTATACCGGACGCTTCGACCCTCAGTCAAGCTGGCTGTCATGAAATCAGATCGCGACCCGCTTATTGGTGCGCTTCGCTGCAGATGGGTACAATGACCGGTATGACATGGGATATGATCGGTCATGAATGGGCTGCCCGCATGCTGCAGGAGCATATTCAGCACCAGCGGATCCGTCATGCCTACCTCATCACGGGTGCAGATGGCCTGGGCAAACGCACATTGGGGTTGCGTTTCGCACAAGCCCTGTCCTGTGTCAATCCGCCGGCCGTAGGTGAACGATGCGGCGCATGCCGTGTATGCCGCTTGATCGAATGCGGCGAATTCCCCGATCTCCATCTGGTCCAATCCGAATCGATCGGGGGAACGTTGAAAGTCGAGCAGGTGCGCGAGCTGTCACGCCAGCTTGCGCTGGCACCTTACGAAGGAAAACTTCGGGTCGCGCTGCTGCTACGGTTTCACGAAGCCAACGAAAGCGCCGCCAACGCGCTGCTAAAAACGCTGGAGGAGCCAGCGTCTCAAGTTGTGCTGATCCTGACCGCGCGGACGAAAGAAGCGCTGCTCCCGACGATTGTCTCGCGCTGCGAGGTCGTTCCACTGCGGCCGGTGAATCAAGCTGAAATCAACGCTGCCCTGCTCGAGCGGGGAGCTTCAACCGAGGCCGGCCAGTTGGTTGCAAGTCTGGCTGACGGTCGGCCGGGATGGGCGATCCGGCATGTCGAAGATCGAGACATGCTCGAGCGCAGATCGCAACAGCTGGACGAGATGATGGAACTGGCCGGAAGCAGCCGTGCGGTGCGCTTTAAATACATCGAGGAGATGCTTGAGAAGAAAGATGCCGAAGCGCAGCGCCAGGTCGCGCTGGAAGCGCTGGACCATTGGTCGAGCCTGTGGCGGGATGCCATGCTTGACAGCTATCAAGCCCAGGGTGCTCGCCTGCGGAACCTTGACCGGCGTGAAGATATTCAACGGTTGGTTTCCACGCTGGATTCCTCGCAGATAACTCACGTTCTGCAGATGGCCGAGCAGACGCGGGCGGCGATCGAGCGGAATGTTAATGTCCGCCTGGCGCTCGAAACCTGGCTGCTGGATGTGCCCGGATTGAAGTAACCGACGGGATGCTGCGCGCTCCATCAGACGGAGCCGTATCCCCCTTTGTAGTTCTCGAGCTAAATTCCCGCCACGCAGGTGGATCTGTGAGGGGCGGAGTCAGCGGGGCTCAACAACCAGTTTCAGTGCCGTGCGCTCCTTCCCGCTGATGTCGACGGTTGTAAATTCGGGCAGGCAGATGACGACGATGCCATCTTCCTGCAGGTAGCCACGGGCTATCGCAACGGCTTTTACAGCCTGGTTGACAGCCCCAGCACCGATCGCCTGTACTTCGGCGCGTCCATGTTCGCGAACGACTCCGGCGATCGCGCCGGCTACTGCCGAGGTGCGCGATTCGGACGAGACCTTGATGACGTTCATCGGGCTCACTCCAATGGCGGCGGGAATGTCGAGCACCGACATTCGACGCGAACAACTCGATTGTACAGGAACGGCAGGGAGTGAGCAAACGCCAGGTCCACATCGTTTGTGTACATTCGGTGTTATAAACCAAAGAACGAACGGGCGTGATTCTCTCAAATTCCAGTACGCACCCTGCGAATCGCGGCCTTCGTCGATCAAAAAATCTCACGCTTGAGTTCCAGGGAGGTTCATTTCATGGAAGAGCAACCGCAGATCAGCAATGACGACAAGCTATGGGCAGCCATCGGCTATCCGATTCCGCTTCTTCCACTCATCGTCTTGCTCAGTGAAGAGAAGAAGAACGTGCCGTTCCTTCGCTTTCACGCCGTACAATCCCTGATGCTGAATGTTGCCATCTGGGTGTTAATCGTGGTTATTGTCCCCTTGACGCTCGGTTTCGGTGCGTTTTGTGCGCCTTTGCTGTGGCTGGTGACTTTATGGCCAGCCTATGATTCCTACCAGGGGCACTATACCGAGCTGCCTGTGCTCACGAACTTCATGAAGAATCAGGGCTGGGTGTAAGCAAGCTGCTTAACCAACAGGCCCGCAGCTGCGGGCTTGTTTTTTTTTAATAACTCAATTCGTCCGGGCAGGACGAACCCCAATACACGAGCAGAAGGTATTCCCCTTATAGTGATTTTCCATTCACACGTGCGACTTCCTCCGCTCGAAAGACAACCTCTTCCTTGCCAGCCAATTTCTCGTTTACTTTCTCCACGATCAAATCAAGATGGCTGCCGTGGGCTACATAATCCAGGTCATCAGCCGGGACGGTAAGAATCGGGCAGAGCTTGAAGTTCTCGATCCATGCATCATAGAGATCGTTCAGGCGCTGCAGGTATTCGGTCTGGATCTGCCGCTCATACTCGCGGCCGCGTTGTTCGATACGGCGTCGCAAGGTGTCCACCGAAGCTCTCAAGTAGATGACGAGGTCGGGTGGCGGGAGGAAGCGGGTCAGCACCTGGTACAGGTCACGGTAGGTTTGATAATCCCGCTCCGCCATGTGCCCCTGGATGTACAGGGTGTGGGCAAAGATTTCGGCATCTTCATAAACGCTGCGGTCCTGGATCGCCGATGTGGGGTGATCGAGCAGCTGGCGATGGGCCAGCAGCCGGCGCGTGAGGAAGAAGATCTGCGATTGGAAAGACCAGGCTGTCATGTCGGCGTAGAAATCCGCCAGGTAGGGATTTTCCCCTACGGGTTCATAGAAAGGAGCCCATTCAAGACGCTGCGCCAGCAGATCCACAAGCGTCGACTTTCCGACACCGATGTTCCCGGCGACGGCGATGAAATGCTTTACGGAATCGCCCTGTATCAGATCACTCATGCCCCATGCCTCTCAGCCCATGCCTCGATCCATGCCTGGTTCTGATCCAAAAAGCCTTTCAATTGTTCCTGCCGGTGAGTGTGCCAGTCCGGGGACAAGCGCAATGCCTCGAGCAGCGCCTCCCATTGTGGATGGATTTCGGCGTCCATTCCGAGCGATGCGAGCGTGTGCATCGAAGCTTCCCAGGTGCGCAGAAGGGGCCAAAGAATGGCCTGTGTCTGGCCCTCTTCGGCCAGGTGCTGAAATGCGCCCAGGTAGTACTCGCGCCGGGGAGGGGCAAGCAGCGCGTGTTGGGTGTGTCGTACTGCCAGGTCAAACGCGCGCGCCCAAGATGACAGGAGTTCAGGTATCGACCAGGCCTGCAGGGCACCCGCCCCCAGCAGACTTAAAAAACCCTCGAACACCTGCTCGCAGCCCAGCTCATGCGCGGCCGCCTCGAGTTCCATCGTGACCCGCCGCCCGGCGGCGGGGAATCCCGTCAAACAGGCGATGCTGTTGGCGCCCTCGAGGGCGGCCTTGAGGTAGATCTGCAGCCATCGTCCGGTTACCGGCAGGAGCGAGCTTGCTCCCCGGGCGTGGTGGAGAAATGCCTCCGCCCGGGCAAGCGCGTGGTCAGCGCGGAAAAACTGGCCGCGAGCGCCGGCCTGAGCCCACTCAAAATAGTGATCCGGGTCGTAGAGAAAGATCGGCTCGCACATCGCCGGGCCGATCCAGCGATGCACGCGCAGTTCGCTCGGTCGAGTGTAGAGCTCGCGGTCATGATGGGCGATGTCGATATGCACCTGAGGGGAAAGATGAACAACCTCCCGGCGAACTTTTGGCGGTTGATCATGGATGAGCACGAGATCGATATCGGCGGTTCCCCCGAGCTGCGGATCCCCGCGCGCCACGCTGCCGATGATGTATCCCGAGACAATATCTCCCGAATGAGCGCGACGTTCAGCCTCGCGCTGTGCCAGTTCGATCAGGAGCTCGCGCTCAATCTTCACCGTTGCGTTTCCCCGTCCAACGGGAGCGTCGGCTGGTACGGCGGGATGCCCATAACGGCCCGTATACGCTGCGTGATAAAGTCCAGATCCGCTGTCCGGGCGACAAAGTCGAGGCGTGTGCTGTCGATGGTCAGGACCGAATTGAATTCGCGGCTGCCGAAAAATTGCTCATAGGCATTGTTCACCTGATCAATGTATTCGCGATCCATATTGCGTTCGTACGAGCGATCGCGCGCCGCGATGCGCTGCATGGCGACGTCCGTTTCGACCCGCAGGTAGACGATCAGGTCGGGGCGGTGGATGCGCTCGGCGAGCGCTTCATGGACCTGGTTGTACGTGTCCAATTCGTCATTGTGGAGGTTGAGCTGAGCGAAGAGCGAATCCTTTTCGAAGGTGTAGTCGGCAATCAGGTTTCCCTGCGCCAGTGCCGCGGGGACGGTTTCCCGCTGCTGGCGGTAGCGGCTGAGCAGAAAGAAGATTTGAGTTTGAAAGGCATAACGCTGGCGGTCGCCGTAAAAACTGCTCAAGAAGGGATTTTCTTCGAAGACTTCGAGCAGGAGCTGGGCATTAAATTCGGGCGCAAGCAAACGTGCGAGTGAAGTTTTCCCAACACCGATCACGCCTTCGATCGCGAGATACATAAATTCTACCTGCCACTTTTGAGTATGACCTGCTGGACGTCAAGCATACCCAGAGTAACCCGGGTGCGCAACTTGAGACCCGCATCACCGTGCTACGGTTCGTAGCGGAATTGAAGACAGTAGTGGTGGTGGATGTTGCTCACCCAGGCGTTCCCCATGCCGTAGGGTGCCAGGGGGATGTTGTCCTGCACCCAGATCCTCTCATCCTTCAGGGTGTAGACCTCACCCAGCCTGCGGGATAGATCCCAGGCCAGGGGATAGATCCGGCCGCCCTTCTTCACATTCTTAACGATGATGGTCAGATAGGCTTTCGGCCGCAGATGGATCCGCAGGCCGGTATAGATTGCAGCGAGCCGGTCAAGGAATTCCCCGTAATCGCGAATATTTCCCAGGTCAGCGGGATCCTCGGAATAGGTGACGTCCAGTTCCGCATCGGCCCGCCGGCGGCGCTGTGTCTCAGCCCCCGTGGCATGCAGCATGTCCCAATACGGCGGGGAGGTCATGACGTAGTCGATCACGGGCAGGTCCATTGTCTCGATGTTCGCGGCGTCGGCCTGCCGGACCTCGACCTGCAGGCTTTGTGCAGAATCTCCCAGCTCGGATTGCTCGCGCTGCACCAGTTCGGCCGCGATGGCGGCGTACTGACGGTTGAGCTCGATCCCGATGCCGTTGCGCCCGCTGCGCAGGCAAGCGATCAGGGTGGAGCCAGTACCGACCATGGGATCGAGTACAGTTGCGCCGCGCTTGGTGAAGAACTCGATGAATTCCTGAGCGAGCGTTTCGGGGAACTTGGCTGGATGACGGAGCACGTCCTTCCGCCGCGGGGGAGGGTTGTGCGCAAACCATGATTTCTGGAATTTGATCCACTCCTTGGGGGAGAGATCGTTGAGGCGGTTGTGGAAGGGGCGCTTCTTCTTGGTCATCAGGATGCAGGTGAGGCCGTGGCCGTTGAGGGAGCGTTCAGGGGTCGCAGGATGAAATCGTCGAAGGAGGCCGTATTCTGGCCCGATTGGCGGGTGCGGACAAAAAGCCCGCTCCCGCCGGTGGAAAGCACCCGGTCCCGGGCTGAGAACACCTCGCTACCGTTGATAAAGAAGCGGAAGAACTCACCTTCGAATAAGACGGCCAACCGGTTGTCAACCAGAAGACCCGGGAAGACGAAATTGATCGGTGTATTTGGAATGAGCACATGTTCCCCATCGATGGTGATTCGGGAAAGACGGGCCTCACCGGAGCAGTTCAGAGAAAAGCGGTAGTACTCCCCCTGGCCATTGGCGCGGAAGATGAGGCCGTATTCGTCATCGGACGAGCAGAGCACAGCCCGCGCCGTGACTTCCAGGTAGCCGTTTTGAATCGCCTCCGCCGGGCTCAGGGCAACCAGAATGGAAAAGGTCTCCCGGACGGAGAGGCTGTAGCGGCCATCGAGCAGGCCAGCCCCCCCGGCGCCGAAGATAGTCACCTTCCAGCCGCGATCGACCGAAAACGTGTCCCGGAAAAGCGCCGGTCCCAGTCCGGACATGATGTCGGCCGTCGCCGTCGGTGAGGGCGGGGGTGTGTAGGTAGTCGTCGGTATGAGCGTTGGGAAAACAAAGGTCGGTGTTGCCGGCGGCAGGGTTTCGGTTGGCATGGGAGTAGGGGCGGGTGCGCGGCTCAAACAGGCTCCGAGGACGAGCGGGAGCAGAAAGCAAAGGGCCGGCAGAATTCGTTGCCGGAGGGTTGGTCGGCGGCGCGTGCAAAGGCAGTGCAGCATAAAGCGGGCAATCCACCTGAATGGGTCGTGATGATGCGATGCTAACCCGAAGCATACACCGATGCAAGGCGGGAGGCGAGATCGTGTGGGCGATGGAAAACGGATCAGCGGTTGACGTACCAGAGTTTGAAATCGTCGAAATACACCGTCAGGCTGGGTGTGCTGGCGGCGTTGGCATAGAGCCCGTAATTCCCGCTGTAGAAGGTCGTGTCCTCAACGGTGTCGAGCAGGTCGTTGTTGGCGAATGCCGAGAGCTGGCTGCCCACGGCCAGAAAGCCCATCACGTTGGTCGCATCCGATCCGGAGCGGATGGCGCCGGAGGGCGTCCAATCGCGCAGCACGATCAGCGCGCCGCCGTAGAGCTTGCGGATACGGTAGGCACCATCGCAGGAAAACTCGAGCAGGTATCCGCTGCTGCGGTTCTGCGGATCAACCCGCACCGCCAGCCCATAGGCGTCCTTGCCGGCGCAATCGCTGGTCTCGGCCGTGACCTCGACGTATACGTTCCCGGCCTCGATATCCGGGATGGTTGTGCTCCACCACAGGAACGTGTCGGCCAGGTAGTCCGTCACCCGGTGGCGGCCATCCTCCCAGACATTGGAGGCGCCCTCGAAGTTCGGCCCTTCCCAAGTTAGATTGGAACTGAAATTGTCGAGGTAATTCGGCGCGGCCAGGTTGAGGCCGTAGCGGGGATCATCCGGATCGAGCTCCGGGGCCGGTGGAGCATCCGTAGGACCTGGCGTGCTGGTCTCGGTCGGCGTGATGCTGGGGGTGATGATCGGCGTGGCGCTGGGCGGGAGGGTCGCAGTGGGAAGCTGCGCCATCGGAGCCGCCGTCCCCTGGGTGGCAGGCGGCGGCTCCTCGATCGGCGCTCTGCGGGTGCAGCCGAGCAGCAGGAGCGGAACAAGAAGCAGGAGGGCCAGACGGTTTCGCATCACGGTATGAATGGGATATGCCAGAATGCGAAGTCGTCGAAACTTGCGGACAATGGATAGGTCACCTGTGAACGGACGTATGCTGCAAAGAAGCCATAGGCATACGGCATCCCGTTGTCAAAGAAATGATCCACCATGGTGTTGTTGATGAAGAGATAGAAATTGCCATCATAGCCCCAGATGCCAAGACGGTTGACCGCCCCCAGGCCCTGTTGGATGGCTCCGGAAGGAGCCCAATCAATCAGGGTTGCGGTGGGCCGGCCGGCCTCCCGGAAGCGGATGAAGCGGTAGGCGCCGTCGCAGGACACTTCCATGGCATAGCCACTTGGTGTCACGTCAGCCTGCACCCGTATTACCAGGCCGACCGCGTCACGTGCAGCGCAGTCGCCGTTGGTGGTGCTGATTTCTGCGTACACCCGGCCGGACTGGGCTGAGGTATAGGACCAGTACAAGCCCTTGTCCTCAGCATCGAAGTCGGTTCCGATCAGCTTGCCGTCCTCGATCTTGTATTCAGCCTTGCCGCTCGACTTATCGGTTCCATAGGTGTACCAGGTCTTGGGATCGTTGAAGAAGTCGGTGTAATCCGGATTGGCCAGATTGAGGATTGTGCGGGGATCATCGCTGCTGACCATGAACGGTGTTGGAGTCGGATCAATCGCCAGCCGCTGCACGCCGGAGGTCGGGCTGGCTTCCGGGGCGGCCGCGGGTTCCTCCGTTGGAGCCGCCATCGGCGCTTCGGTCGGTTGGGCCGGCGGGAGTGTCGCGGCTACAGCGGTCGTGGGCTCAGCGGCTGTTTCTTCCGCCTCTTCTTTCGGCTTGCCCGTGAGCTGGGATACGGCGATGAAGATGATGGCGATCACGAGCAGGACGCTGACCACGATCAGCAGGATGCGCTCGATACTCATCGGTGTCCGTTCTTGTGGTGTACCCATGGTGCCCTCCTTACGGTGTGAGCATGACCTTGCCGGATTCTCCGGATGACATCGTGGCAAATGCCTGGTCATACTCTTCCATCTTGAAGTGGTGTGTCACCAAGGGGGAGAGATCGACGGCGCCCGAGCGGATCAAACCACGCGCCTGATACCAGGTTTGCCAGAGCCTGCGCCCGCTGATGCCCAGCACGCGCGCGGCTTTGAAGACAATATGGTGATTCCAGTCGAACTCGAACGGGCCCGGGGCGACGCCCAGCAGCGCGACCTCGCCACCCGGCTTGAGCAGCGAGAAGCCCTGATCGATCGCCGACGGGGCGCCGGACATTTCAAGCAGCACGTCGACACCCTCGCCGTCGGTCGCTTCACGCACAAGATCGACGACCGGGTCCTCGGTGGCGTGCATTGCCAGGTCAGCTCCTATGCGACGGGCGAAATCGATCCGGTAATGGCTGATGTCGGTTGCATACACGGCACGAGCACCGATGGCGCGCGCCACAGCCACCGTCATCAATCCCACCGGTCCACAGCCGGTGACCAGGACTTTCTTCGCCCGCAGATCAGCGGCAAAGGCCGTGTGCACCGCATTGCCGAAGTTCTCCTGCAGCACGGCAATCTCGACCGGCAGATCGGGTGGGTTGGGCCAGGCGTTCTGGGCCGCGATGGCGATGTATTCAGCGAACCCGCCATCGCGGTCGACGCCGATCAGGCGTGTGTTCTCGCAGATATGTCCCAGTCCGGTGCGGCAGTACGGACAGGTGTTGCAGACCACGTGCGATTCAAGGGAAACGAAATCACCGATCTGGGGCGTTTTAACCATGGCGCCGCGTTCGACGACTTCGCCGCACACTTCGTGTCCAACCACGATGGGCGGATGGACACGGCTGGCGGCCCATGAATCCCAGTTATAGATATGTAGATCGGTGCCGCAGATCGAGGCCGCGTGGACTTTTACAAGAACTTCATCGGGCTGAATGGTGGGAACGGGGACTTCGCGCATCTCGAAGCCGGGGCCGGCTTCGCCTTTAACGACGGCCTTCATCATGTCTGCCATGTACGCTTCCCTCCGGCTGGTGTTCGGACCGCCGTGAGTATAGCATGACCACGCCTACTCAGATTAGGCGAGGTTATAATGCGGCAGACATAGCGCTCTCGTACTAAGGGAGGAGGGTGGAAGTGGAATACCGCAGCATGGGCCGCAGCGGCCTCAAGCTGAGTTCGCTTTCGTTTGGCTCATGGGTCACCTTCGGTGATCAGATCGACGAGAAGCGGGCGCGTGAGTTGATGCTCGCCGCGTATGAAGCCGGGATCAACTTCTTCGATAACGCCGATATCTACGCCGACGGGAAATCCGAACAGGTGATGGGGAAGGTCCTGAAAGAACTGCCGCGGCAGGCACTTGTCGTTTCCAGCAAAGTCTTCTGGCCGACCATGCCGGGCCCGAACGGGGGTGGCCTATCCCGCAAGCACATCATCGAATCCTGTCATGCATCCTTGAAACGGATGCAGCTGGAATACCTCGACCTTTATTTCTGCCACCGCTACGACCCCGATACGCCGCTGGAAGAGGTGGTGCGGGCCATGGAGGACTTGATCCGCCAGGGCAAGATCCTGTACTGGGGAACCTCGGAGTGGCGGGCGGCACAAATTGCACAGGCCTCGGAACTCGCCGAGCGATTTAATGCCTACCGCCCGGCTGTCGAGCAGCCGCAGTACAGCATGTTCGTGCGGCGCAAACTCGAGGACGAACTCGTCCCGGCGGCGGAAGCCTTTGGATTCGGCATGGTGACCTGGAGCCCGCTCAAGTACGGTGTGCTCAGCGGGAAATACAACCGGGGCATGCCGGAAGAGACAACGCGCCTGACGCGCGAGCCCGAATGGGCTGAGCGGGTGGTGACCCAGGAACGGGTGGAGAAAGTGCGCCAGCTGACCGCGGTGGCGGAGGCATTGGGCGTGAGCATGGCTCAGCTCGCCATTGGATGGCTGCTGCGGATTCCACAGGTCTCGAGCGTGATTACTGGAGCGACGAAGCTCGACCACCTGCAGGACAACCTCGGTGCACTGGATGTCCCCGCGAAGCTGACGTCCGAGGTAATAGAACGAATTGAGAAAATTCTGGGGAATAAACCAAACGGCGAATAACCCCATCTCATCCAAATTGAGCAACAACACGCAGCGCCATCAAGCGCTGCGTGTTGTTTTATGCGTTCGGTGCGAGTTCTACCAACCCATGCGGGTTTCGAGCTCGAGCCCGGATGGATCGTCGAAATCGATCCGGTCGGCGAAGCAGCGGCCGATTGCTTCAAGCAGGTCGACCGCCCAGACGGCGTCCATGCCAATCGATCCAACCTGCACGCCGGCCGGCACCTTCACCCCGATCCGCTCCATCACGTCCGGCGCAAGGTCGAGTTGATACCGCCGCAGATCGATCTTTCCGGGCAGGTCGTATTCCCGGCGCGTGACATAAGTCTGCCAATCACCGGCATCTTCCAGGATCTCGTCTAAGCTCCAGCGCGCCCACTGCAGGATGCTGGCCCGCTGTGCGTCGATGGCGTGTGGATGGCGTCCGGTCCCGAAGGAGAGCATGCGGGTCTGCCCGGGCTGATAGCGTCCATCCGTGTAGTGGAGCGCCTCGACGGCCGCGTGATAGGAGGGGTTGCCGGCGACGCCGACCCCGCCATCGACCCAGGTGAACGTCCGGTCGTCGAGCTGGGCGCTGTGGGCCGGAAAATACGTCGGCGCCGCGATGCTGGCCAGGACGGCGTCCTTGAGCTGGAGCGACCCCCACAATCCGGCATTTCCCGGTCCGTCGCGGACGAAGAAATCCGTGCGGCTGGTTCGAGTATTCTTGGCCGTTATCAGGATGTCGACGGGGAGGTCATTCAGGATACGATCGCCGCCGATCTCGTCCAATGTGCGGGCGATGAAGGCGTTGCTGTAGCGGTGGTTGCCAAGGTTGGCGATCACCTTCCACCAGGGGAGCTTCTGAAAGGCCTGGCGGGCGAGGTCTTTATAGAGCGCCAGCAGGCCGCGCGCGCTCATCCCGAGCGCCAGACCCGCCGCAATCACGGAGCCAGTAGACGTGCCGGCAACCATGTCAAAGAGCTCGTTCGCCGGGCGGCCCTCCCGCCGCTCGAGCTGAACGAGGCAGGCGAGCGGAATGATGCCTCGAATCCCACCACCGTCAACCGATAGAATCGTCTTCATAGGCGCTGCTCGTTTCCAAACGGCTGCTGACCGTTTCAATTCGTCTTGTTGCCGGAATCGTGCCAGTTGATGTGGGTGAAATGGAAGGTCCCCGCAAGCGAGCCGGCGATGGCCTTTCGGACCTCGGTCATCGACGGCGGCGGATCGAGCAGATCGGCGAGCGAGATTTGGGGATGATCGACCAGGCCGCAGGCGATGATGCCATCCCAGTAGCTCATATCGGGATGGACGTTCAGCGCAAAACCGTGACGGCTGATTCCGTGGGTATCGACCTTCACGCCGATGGAGGCGATTTTCGAAGGCGAGGTACGGGCGGACGGGGGGCAGTGTGGACAGCGCGAGGCGACATCGGGCTGCACCCAAACACCGGTCAATCCGGCGATCTGGCCCGTGACGAGGCCGAACGCAGCCAGCGCGCGAATGATGCTCTCCTCCAGCTTGCGTATGTAGCCAACGTAGTCCGCTTGCGGCAGGTGGCCGCCATCTGAGAGGTGACCGAGGGGAAAAAGCGGATAACCCACAAGCTGACCCGGGCCGTGGTAGGTCACGTCTCCGCCGCGGTCGATCCAGCGCACCTGCACGCCGCGCCGCTCGAGTTCGACCTGATCCCACAGCAGGTTTGCTTCCTGGCCGCGCCGGCCAAATGTGTACACATGTGGATGCTCAAGCAGCATCAGCGTGGGAAGACGCCCTCCGCCGGCAATCTGCTCCGCATAGGTCTCCTGCAGCTGGCGGGCTTCATCGTATGGGATCAGCCCCAGCCAGCGCACATCGAGCGCGGTGCCGTTGTCATCCATGCGTGAATCAACCCTCGTCCACGTTGAGCGGCTGCAGCTGCGCCTGCCGTTTTTCAAAACGCGCAAACTCAAAAAATCCCGCTGCCTGGAGCTGGCGTGCGACCTCCGCCCGGGCAAAACCGACATGCTCGGCGTAATGTGCATCCGAACCGAAAGTCACCAGCCTCCCGCCTTCCTCGCGAAACCACTGCAGAATGATCGTGCCCGGCGAGGTCTCGTTGACCGATCGGCGCAGCGTGCCGCTGTTGACTTCCAGGGCCCGATCGCGCCGTGCAAGTTCCCGCAGCACCGCACGGATGAGTTCCTCCCAGCGGTGCGGATCAAAAACTCCGTAGGCTTCATACCCGTAGCGCTTGGCGATATCCATGTGCGCCAGGATATCGAAATCGCCCAGCTGGACGAGTTCGAGCTCTTCGTTGAAGAAATGGCGGTATGCCTCATCGGGGGACTGTTCGAAGTACGCCGGATCAAAGACGCTCATGTCTCCCAGCCAGTGCTGCGAGCCGAGGACGTAATCCCATGAATAGGAAGCCAGGATCGCTTCCAGCTCGGAGGCGTAGTGATGGGGTTCCCCGACTTCGAGAGCGGCCCGAATGACGAGCTGGGAATGGAATGCCTCCCGACACTGGACCAACGCATCCCAGTATTTTCCGGGATCGAAGCAGCTCACCGCCCGGTCGAGGGGGTGGAGATCGAGGTGCTCGCTGAAACCAATTTCATCCACGCCCAATTCCAGCGCCGTCCGGCAAACGACAACCATCGGGTCATGGGCGTCAAAGGA
>JBJYWH010000088.1:0-2776 GCA_046259355.1 Anaerolineales bacterium | reverse complement strand
ATCGGAATGGATGTGGTAATCGGGCAGCATTTCACCTCGCAGATTTCGACCGGAGGGCATGGCTCTTGCATGGATTATAGTCCGCAGAAGGAAGGCGGGTTAGAATTCGATTATGCCACAACTGGCTCAGGTACTGCGTTTCCGCCGAGAGCGGCGTCACCGTTCCCGCAGCCGCCGCGTCTGGGGTTCGCTGGGGCTGATCGCAGCCGGAGCGATCGCATTGGCGGCCGGGACCATTGCCGTGGGCCTGGCGCTCACCTTCAGCGATCTGACGGCTGCCCTGCCTCCGGTCGATGACCTGGAGCGCATCTTCGGGGCCTCCGGGCGCGAGCTCTTCCGACCGGTCCGTTTTTACGATCGGGACGGTGAGCGCGTGCTGTTTGAGTTCATCAACCCGGCGGCCGATGACCGGCGTTGGATTTACCTTGAGCCCGATGGGCCGATCGACCTGCCGGACTTTGCACTGCAGGCTTTCCTCGCCGCGCTCGATGAGGATTTCTGGAATCATCCCGGCTATCATCGCTCGGATGCCGCCGGGGCGATCGCGGCATACCTGTTCGCCCCTGGAGCGGTGGATGGAACGCTGACCATCACCGAGCGCCTGGCCCAGGCACAACTGGCACCGCTCACCCGGGATGGGAACGCAGCCGCTGCCAGGGTGCAGGCCATCCTGCTGGCGGCCGAGATTACGCGCCGCTACCCACGCGAGCAGATTCTGGAATGGTATTTGAACAGCGCCGATTTTGGACGGCGGGCCTTCGGGATCGATGCGGCCTCGCTGGTGTACTTCGGGAAGCACGCCTCCGATCTCACCCTGGCCGAGAGCGCCCTGCTGGCTTCGATCCCGCTCAATACGGATCGCAACCCGTTCGATGACCCGGCGGCTGCGGGGACGGCCCAGCGCGCGGTGCTGGATGCGATGGAGCGCGCCGGCCGGATCACGTCCGTACAGGCGCAGCGTGCCCGGCAAGAAGCGATCGATCTCGTGGAGTCGCAGCCGGAATCGGATGGTGGGACCGAAGCCTTTCAGTCGTACGTTCTGGCGCGAATCGAGGGGGAATTTGGACGGGAGCTGCTCGGACGCAGCGGGATGAAAATCCTCACCAGCCTCGACCTCGGCCTGCAGCCCCAAGCCGATTGTACGCTCGCAACGCAGATGGCACGGCTGAACGGCGAAGATGCGAGCACGGTGATTCCGGCCGGGGACGGCGCAGGGTGTCTCGCGGCCGGGCTGCTTACGCCGCTGCGGCCGAAGGATGCCGGTGTCGATCACGGGGTGCAGTCTGGGTCGCTCGTTATCATGGATGCGCAGACCGGAGAAATCTTGAGCATGGCAGGGGCGGTGGACGCTTCGAGTTCGGCCGATCCCGTGCTGGCGCCATTCGTCGCGCTGACGGCATTTTCTCAAGGTTACGCCCCGGCGAGCATGCTGGTGGATGTGGCCAGCGAAGCAGGGGCAGGAAATGCGGCAGTCGTGCAGCATGGACCGGTTCGGCTGCGCATCGCGCTGGCGAACAGCTACGCCGGGGCGCTCGCACGCCTGCAAGCGCGTGTGGGTTCGGAGAGCGTAGCCCGAACAGTCGATTCCCTGGGATTGGTTCAAGTGGGTGATGAACTCAGGTATCCGCAGGGGACTACAGGGTTGGACGCAACCCTGCTGGATGTCAGTTACGCGTACAGCGTTTTCGCTGCCGAGGGGACGCTCCATGGAACCGGATCATTGGATGAATCCGGAAATGGGCACCTGAAGCCGATCGTCATCCTGCAGATCGAGGATGGCACCCGCCGGCTGGTCTTTGAATCAAGACGGCAATCGCGGGCGCTGGTCAGCGCCCAGCTTTCCTACCTGATGGTAGACATCCTGAGCGATGAAGCGGCGCGCTGGCCTTCGCTGGGCCGGGGCAATCCACTGGAAATCGGCCGGCCTGCCGCCGCATTGACGGGTATTTCAGAAAACGGCGGCGGAGCGTGGACGATTGGCTTCACGCCGCAGCTGGTGGTTGGCGTGCACATCGAAGCAGATCCGACCAGAGGCAGCGCCAGCCTGACGGCGTTGAATGCCTCGGCACCCGTCTGGCATGCGATCATGCAGTACGCGACCCGCGACCGGGCTCCTGACTCCTGGCGGGTTCCACCGGGTATAAGCACGCTGGATGTCTGCGACCCGTCGGGCTTGCTGCCGACGATCTACTGCCCGAGCGTCGTGCGTGAGATCTTCATCAACGGCACCGAGCCGACGAACCTCGATAACCTGTTTCAGCCGTATAGCGTCAACCGGGAAACCGGAAAGCTGGCCACTCTCGATACGCCGCTCGAACTGGTCGAGCAGCGGGTCTACATGATCGTCCCGCCCGAGGCGGCGGATTGGGCGGAGATGGCCGGGATTCCGCAGCCACCGCAGGAATACGATACGCTGCGGGCGGAGAGCGGCGTGGACGAGCAGGTGCGCATCACGTCGCCCGGCCCGTTCGAATTCCTGCGGGGCGACGTGCGGGTATCGGGCGTGGCTAACCCGGATGACCTGCGCAGCTACCGGCTGCAGTACGGGCAGGGATTGAATCCAACGGAGTGGGTTCAGATTGGGAGCGATGCGACCAGCAAGGTTCGCGGCGGTACCCTCGGCACCTGGGAGACCGGCGTGCTGAATGGGCTCTACACCCTGCAGCTGATCGTGGTGGAGACTTCGGGCCGGCTGCGCACCGCCTCCGTCCCGGTCACGATCGACAACCAGCCTCCTGCAGTCGCCATCGAGCTTCCGGTCCCGGACCAGGTGATT
>JBJYWH010000087.1:0-5593 GCA_046259355.1 Anaerolineales bacterium | reverse complement strand
ACGGAAGTCTATGATCACCTCACCCGACAGCTGGGTTTGAGCCGCTCCGAACGAGCCATGGCGGACCGACTCGCCGAGTTCTGCAAGCCCACGGACAAAAAATACCTCGTGCTTCTCAGCTCGCATATCTTCGACTCCTGTGCGACGAAGCTAAGAGAGCGGGAGGAGGTTTCCGAAATTACTCTGGCAGCTCTCCGGCTCAAGCTGGACTTCAGTGCCCGCCGACCGGAAGATATCCCCGCCTCCAGCTCCGAACTGCCGCGGGGCATGCGGGTCATCCTGACCCAAAAGGGGAAATCCACGATGAGAGCACGGGTGAGCCGCCAGGACCCCGAGGCGCTGGTAGCCGCCATGGATGAGGGAAGCGTCCTGCCCGAGAGAGGTATTCCGCTGACCCTCTACTTTCAAAATCAGTCCGGAGTATTTGCCTTTCTCACCCATGCCCGCAAGATCAGCGGCCGCGATGCGTACCTGGATCATTCGGAGACGATTAAAAGGTCCCAGCGCCGGAAATATTACCGCCGGCCGGTAAAGCTTGCTGCCACAGTCACATTGGAGAGTAATCCGGCGCAACAGCTGGCAACCACGATCCTGGATTTGAGCGGCGGTGGTGCTCTCATCGAGAATCCCGGCATTCCTGTTGCCTCGGGAGATCGGCTTATCCTCTCCCTGACGGCAGGTAAAGAGCATCTATCAATGGCGGCCAGGCTAGTGCGGAAAACGAGCGCAGACCGGCGTCTTCACCTTCAATTTGAAGGCTTGAGCGAAGCGGTGCGGGATCGGCTGATCGGCTTGGTCTTCCGCACGAAATCATCCGCTTGATCTTCGTACGCACTCTCCGGTGACTTACCTTTGACCAACCCACGGTTCCCGGATAAGATTGGGACAATCAATATCGAGCGAATACTTTGTACAAATGTATCGGAGTATCAAACCAGCTGAACGGGGATGGAAACATGAAACACAGCAAAATCCATAAACACCTCAAAGAGCTCCAACAGGAACTCGACAAACTCATAGGCACGGACGCACCTACCAAGAATGCCCTGATAGATTTGAAAAAGGATATTGACGAGACCGTCCGACAACTTGAACATCCGGACACCGGGGAGCTTGATCACGAATCCCTCGGACAGAGACTCGGCGAATCTCTCAACTACTTTTCAGCAGCCCACCCGAACCTGGCGGCTGTGATCAACAATATCCTGAACACCCTTTCCGGTTCGGGTGTCTAATCTAGACGAGTCGAAGATAAATAAAAAGAGATTTTTTCTGGTACTTGCCAGGAAACCGGTTATATGGATTTCAGATCATCCAAGAGATCGGGAAACGCATCCTGGATCCTGAGCGGAGTATTTCCCGGGTCCTCTACCCAGTGCATTGTTTCCTCGATCTGTTCCCGCCCGCATGCGAAATCCAGCAGATTATAGTTGTACGAAAGCTTCGGCATATAGCAGTAGGCCGTAGAGCCGGCGTAGCGTACCGCCCGACAGAGAGCGAAGGACAGCAGGGATTCCCGCAGATACTCGGAAGCGCGAACAGCCGTGGACACGATTTGGAAGCGCGCTAGGGCAGACGGCTTGTTCGAAGGCTTCTGCGGATCGTAGGCCATGGGACGGATAACATACAGGTCTTCGCAACGTTCGTCCCGAAGAGCGTTTACGGGAATCCCGTCAACGCCAACACCGCCATCGAAGCAGAGCACCGGTTTCTCCGATCCAGGAACCATTAGATGTTGAGGAGGGAATGCCACCGGAATAGAGGTCGAAGCCATGAGCACATCCACGATGGGAAGATCCTTATGGATCTGGCTGCACAAACGATGTACTCGCCCAGTATCTCTCTCCACGACGGAGATATAGGTCCTGATCGGGAGGTCCCCCAGACTGAAAAATTTCATCTGATCATTGACCAGTCGCTGCAGGAGCGTCCGCAGAGGCCTGGTGTCAAAAATCGCCCCCTGTCGCACGATCTTCATGGCTTCTGGAATGATGCCTCCGCCGACGTAGACATCATGGTTTCCAAGTCCGATGAGGTGCTGCTCATACAACTCCCAAGTGAACTCACAATCTCTCGGGGTCGTCCCAGTTAGTCCTTCGCAGAGCAGGATCGCATTAAGTGCCACGGCATTCAGAGCGCCAGAACTGGAACCGGAGACTACATCCGGAACGACCGGCCTGCCTTGCGGTTCATGGAAAGCTCGACCTTGGACGAGATGCTTGAGCAGCACCATCTCCTGGGCGATCCTCGAAGCGGCGCCGGAAATCGCAAATCCTATTTTCATGACTTTCCTTCCATGTCACACACCGAACAATCTGGATCTTCTATTTTTCTTGTGCTTTGAACTGCTCCAAGGCCTCGAGGGCTTCGCATCCGTACATCACCGCAGGGCCGCCCCCCATCAAGACAGTCCCAGCAGACCTCCTCGATATTGGACGATACTGAGTAGAATAATGCAGAACAGGATTCCTGTTGCTGCAATCAGTCTCTGCTCTCCTATCATTATGGCTGCCAATTGGTTTTTAGGCAAACAACATCTACTTGTCATGGTCTCAGTTTTCCCGCCTTGGATTAGAACCTATTGCGATAACTACCCGGATCTGTAGCGCTGATGAACAAGCCGGGGGGGTTGAACCGGCTGCTACCGTTCTGCGGGATGGCTCAAAAAAAACAGCAAAGGGTACCGGCAGCTACGTTTTCACGCTTCTCTTAGCTTCTTCATCTTGTCCAACAAAGGTTCATTTGCAGGATGAAACAGGCGATAGGCAACCAGCTTGATACGGTCATTTATCAGGAACCAGACAAGGGCGTATCCCCAAACTGCCAGCGCCCAGGTCCAGCCGATTGGAGTCATAAACAAGCCGTACACTGTGATCAGCGTTGCCACGACCTGTGTTCCCAATACGGCCAGAAAAAGGGCTCGGGAAGGGGCAATGGACCAGAAGGGCTTTCTGGTCCGGGTGATAAAAATGGTGAGGTGCCCTGCAATGGAGAGTTTTAAATACATCAACGATTGGAGGAATGCCCGATCGAAATGGAAAACCCTCTCTCCCAGGTAGAAGAGGCCGAAAGAAGCGACAAGGCCGGCAATACCTAACACGGTTGCTATCCCCAAAACCACCGGCATATGCCAGGATTCCGGTTCATCCGAGCCGCGGACGTTATCAAAAGCAATGGACAGGATGGCTCCGTCGTTGAGCAAGGCCAGCAGGACGATCATAACCGCAGTCACGGGATAGAAATTAAAGACCAATATTGAAAGGGTCATGAACAGGAGCACCCGGATCGTCTCCGTAATGCGGTATATCGCGTAGCTCGTCATGCGCTGAAAAATGCGCCGGCTCTCCTTGATGGCGTCGATTATCACCGACAAACCAGGGCTTAGCAGCACGATGTCGGCCGCCGCCCTGGCTGCATCTGTTGCACCGGAAACGGCGATCCCGACATCGGCCTTCTTCAGCGGTGGAGCATCGTTCACCCCGTCTCCGGTCATACCGACAATGTGCTTGCGCTGCTGCAACACTTCGACGATATGGTATTTGTGCTCAGGGAAAACCTGGGCGAACCCGTCAGCGGTCTCGATGGCCTCGGCCAGCTGACCAGCCTCGTGATGCTTAGCGTCACCAAAGAGGCTGGCATCGAGTATATTCGGCCCGAGGTTCAGCTGATCCGAGACCTCCTTGGCGATGGCTACCTGGTCTCCGGTGATCATCTTCACCCTGACACCCAGCTGTTTCGCTGTTTCGATGGTCGATTTTGAATCCTCTCGCGGCGGATCGAAGAGAGGGATAACGCCTAGTATCTGCCACTTTCCGGTTTCATCGGTGCGGGCAGTTCCCAAGGCCCGATACCCCTTGGACGCGAACATCCCCACCGCTTCTTCTACCTGCTTCCGGGTCTGCTGTGGTGGGGAAACCAGGTCCAGGATGACCTGCGGGGCGCCCTTGGTAACCTTGAAGCTCTTGCCATCGCTTCCCTTGACCTCCGCTTCCGTACGTTTATGCACCGGGTCGAAGGGCTGGAAGTGTAGAACCTGGTAGGATTTCAGCTCCTGCTCCTCCGTAAGGCCTCCGAGCACGGCTAAATCGATCGGATCCTGGTTTTCTGCCCTCGAAGCCAGGGCGGCGTAAAGTATCACCTGTTCCGCGGAGTTCGAACCTACGGCGAACGGCTGCCCTAAGGTAAGCTTATTCTGCGTCAGCGTACCGGTCTTGTCGGAGCAAAGCACGTCGATGCCGGCCAGCTCTTCAATGGAAGCCAGGCGGCTCACAATGGCCTGTTTGGCCGCCAGAATCCGGGCGCCCACCGCCATGGTTATGGAGAGGACGGTAGGCATGGCAACAGGAACAGCAGCCACCGTGAGAACCAATGCGAACAGAATCGTGGTCAGCATGGGATCTCCCCGGAACAGCGCCACCGTGATGATCAGGATCACGAGGACCAGAGCCAGGACAATGAGGTAATTACCAATGTGCAAGATGGCTTTCTGGAAGTGGCTGCGGGTGTGCGCCTTTTCGACTAGTTGGGCAGTCTTGCCGAAATAGGTGTCGTTTCCCGTCCCGTATACGAACGCCTCAATCTCTCCCTGCTTGATCACGGATCCTGAATAAACGGCGTCTCCAGGTGAGTGGGTCACCGGCAGCGATTCCCCGGTAAGGGCCGATTGATCGACTTCGATAGGATCTCCATCCAGAAGACGGGCATCCGCCGGGATAATATCCCCGATGCGCAGACGGACCAGATCTCCGGGAACCAGCTCGCGTGCCGGGACCGTGGTCCACTGTCCGCCCCGTTTGACTCTGGCGTTCACGGCCAATTGGGCCTTCAAAGCAGCAATCGTGTTTCCAGCCTGGAATTCTTCCCAAAACCCGATCACGCTGTTTACTACGAGCAATGCCAGGATGATGGCAAAGTCCTCCCAATGTCCGACTAGCGCCGAAAGTACAGCGGCTACCTCGATCATCCAGGGAATTGGACCCCAGAAATAGGAGAGGAATTTGAGAACGGGATTCACCTTTTTTTCTGGCAGTTCGTTGTATCCGTATTCCGACAATCTACCGCCAGCATCGTCGGTCGCCAGACCGTCGGTGGAAAAACCCAAGCGATCTTTCAGATCCGGCAAGGGCATTTCTGCCAATTTCTTGGCCGCAACCAGGGTCGTCTCAGCTTGCGAATGAGCTTGTTTCTTTTGCGGGCGTTTCGCGTTGGACATTGAATTCCTCCCCGAACTTTGCGGAGACTACTGTCCTCCCTGAACTGATACAAAATAGTGCACAAACCGTATACTGTCAATGAGGGAGGGTTGGCTGTAGTGTAAACGAGCCTATGCCCTCCGGGAGCGGGAGATCGACTTTGTCATTCCTTTAATGTGATTCCTCATTCCGCCCGGACAAACTTACTAAATAGTAATGCTCATGTAAGAGGGTTGTAACTCTTCAGGCGTAAGTTAACTGAAACGAGATGAAAAGAATGGATAGCGGCGAACATCTTGTGGTTATAGAAAATGAACTTGAACGTTCGCTGCGCAATGGATTGCACGAAGCACTCAAGTGGATCGAGGATCTTCCGGCAGAAACAAATATAGAATATTTGA
>JBJYWH010000086.1:20190-24397 GCA_046259355.1 Anaerolineales bacterium | reverse complement strand
GAATTGCTTCTCCACTTGCTACCAGCCGGATAGCGTTGACCACACTTTCTGAAGTTGTATCCTTCATCAGATAACCTGCAGCGCCCATTGAGATGGCGCGCGTGAGATATTCGGGATTATCAAATGAGGTCAAGATGATCACGCTCGTTTCTGGACATGAGGCTTTGATTGCACCCAATGCTTGAAGCCCATCCATATCAGGCATTCGAATATCCATAAGGACGATGTCCGGTTTCAAGTCGGATGTGAGCTCAACCGTTTGACGGCCGGTAGCAGCTGTGCCTACAACCTGAATCCCATCCCTTGACAGCACAAGATCCAAGCCCTCCGTAAAAAGTCGATGATCATCAGCAACAACCACGCGAATTGAATCACTCACGACAAAGAACTCCTGGGCTCGATGATGGCTTTATTGCTGATTACAGTATTCCATATTAGATCCATCTTCATGGTAGACCGAAATTCCTTGGATTAACCCTACATCCACCTTACAAGATATGCCAAGCGGAATGTACCTCCTACCTGTGATTTGCGAGCATTAATCCCCATAATTATTCTATAGCACGGAATGGATTATGAAAAAATTCAAAGTGTTCAAGACAGACTCAAATTGCATATCGACTATTTGCACTTTTCATCTACGGATTATTATCAACGACTCAGCTACTGAGCCTTTCAGGGGTTAGCACATCCCTTTCCGTTAACGGGCTCTTTATGGAAATGTTACCCTTTCCACAATCTGACTATAATAGTTGAGATTATCATGCTTCGCGTACACCTGCGCGAGTTTCGGAATTTCACCTAAATGCTTTTTTCCCTGATCATTGCCTGGCCATAGACCAGTGGCCCCCCATAAAAGAAACATCACTTGAATATAAGCTGACCTATCCATTCCGCCAACCTTGGATAATGTCTAATTCGTTGACGACTTGCCTGAAGCAGTCCTCATCAATATGCGAACAGCATTGATTAGCCGGGCAGACTAACAGTATCCACACTTCGTTTCTAGCCCCCAGGCTTGCACAGAACAATTACGTGCGTCCGAGAATGTGTAAGTGCCGATACAGCTCGGCGCCGGAGACGAGCGCCAGCGTACCGCCCGATTCGTCCGCAAGTTTCCGGCAAGCCGCGGTGAAATCGGAGGTCGTGATCAGGTACGCTCCCACGCAGTCACGCCGCATCTCGATCGACTTGAGCAGCGCCCGGGCTTTGGCCACCCCGACATTGTCGTTCGTCTGCAGGCAGCGAACGAGCACACGCTCAAAACCCTGCTCGCCCTCACGCCAGGCCAGCATGAAACCACCCTCTTCATCTGGCGAGTCCAGCACTTCGGTCTCGGGATAACCCAGGGCACTCATCAGCGTCTCGACGGCTGCCATCAAGGTGTCCGGAGACAGCTCCGATAATTTCTCCCGCAGGACGGCCGTTCCCGGCAGCAGACCCGTACCCGAGGTCCTGGGACTTTCGATCCGCTCGGGTTCTTCGCCCGGCCTGACTCCGATGACCTGCTCGAGCCACTCATCCTTCGTGAACCGGCCTTCCAGATCTTTGGGTTGTGTGCTTTCCGGGATGGCCGCCGGCAGCAGATTTTTACTGGCCAGCAGATGGAAGATTCCCTCATCCACCGAGTCCGCAACCCAGAATTCATAGATTGTGATCGGGATCGCCCGGAAAATTGCGGGGTACAGGCGGAGCTCTGCCCGCATGCGCAGGGTGGGATTCCAGGCGTGATCATAATGGATGACGTAGGAAGCCTCGACCAGCGGCTCCCCATCCGTGCGGGCGCCGGTCTCCATAAGCAGCACATGCCAATGCGGCTGGATGCGAAATGCCTGCAGCACTTCCCGCCGCTGGGTATCAGTCGCCTCCCTGGAGAGGCGCAGCACGCCATAGGGTTCGAGAACCGGTTGCAGCCGTTCGACGCCGAGCTCTTTGAATTGACTGAAGACGACAGCTTTCGATCCGCTGGCCGCAATCTGCTCGACGAGCTGAATCACCGCTCGCACCTTGCAGCCATCAAGGGATCGACCTTCAAAATTGCAGGCCGCCTTCAGATTGGTCACGGCCGATTCGATGTGCGCCGGGCTGATGGCCTCCCCCAGCTGGTCCAGCCTGTGGCGCTCTTCCGCCAGGACCTCCTCGTAGAGCTTTGCATGTTCTCGGCCCAGATCGAGCCAGACCAGCTCGCGCGTGCGCTGATCGAGACTCTCGCGCAGCTCGTCCTTCGCCCGCCGCAGGAAGTAGGGTTTGAAGCGGCGCTTCAAGTCGGGCAGCGTGATGCCGGCTGTGCCCTGCACTTTTTCCGGCAGCAGGAATGAGAAAAGCTGGATCCAGTCCTCGGCCTGTTCGGGCAGGCCGCCTGTCAGGACCCAGCGGATCGGGGTTCTGATGCGCGCCAGCGGGCCCGGGAACGCCTGAAAGCGCAAGCCGGTGATGGAGAGATCATCCAGGACCAGGATATCGAAATCGAGCGCCTCGTCCTTCAATCGCTCTCCCTCGAGGTCCTGCTTCAGACTTTCCAGGTCGGTGAGGAAAACGTGCGCCGGTGTGCTCCAATCCAGCGTGCGCACGTCCCCGGAACCCTGGACAACCGTCACTGCCAGCCCTGGCGCCCAATGCGCAAGGGCCGCTGCAGCACGGCGCACGCCGCTTTCGGACGTGACGTACAGCACCCGGCGCGCCTGACCCACCTGCATCTTGGCTGCCACCGCCAGGCAGACGGCTGCCGTTTTGCCCGTTCCCGGATCATCGGCCAGGAGAAACGAATCATTTTTCAAAAAAGCGTTCACAGCCTCGGTCTGGTGTGCGTTGACCTTCTGCGTAAGGATCAAATCCGCCGTTTCTTCGGAGATCACGGACGGCTGCAGCAGCGGCTGCAGCAGGTCGATGACATCGAGCTGGCTGCTGGCGTGCGGTTTCCCCTCCCGCCAATCGAGGTGATAGGCCCGCGGCAGCGGTTCTGGCATAACCGTGTCCGGTGCCGTTTCAACCTTGAAGCTGCGGCCCGAAAGGGATGGTCGTGACGGCTGCGTCGGAAGGGATTGAAAATCACCGTCGGTGTCAACGAGGGTCCGTATCGGGGTTACATCTGGCAGTGCGATCCCGGCCTGAGGGAGATGCAGGTCGGTCGAATCGGCCAGGAGCGGGCCGGCTTCACGGGTCACATCAGGAACAGCGGGGTTCAGGCTGCTCGCAAGGGGAAATGGTTGGGGCTGCGCCTGGGAGAGCGTGGGCCCGCGGGCAGGGTAGACATCAGCGGGTTTGATGCGGCCCGGGCGCTTGCCGGGTTTGATCTCGAGTGGAGACAAGTTATTCTTTGCTCTCTGCGCCGACTTTCAGCTTGTGGGCTTCCTCAACCGCCGACCGGATTCGCAGGAACGGCTCCATGATGTTGCGCCCCCGAAGCCGGCGGGGAAGCATGTCACGGCCGGCCTCGGCCTCGTTCTCGTAGCCCGGCAGGGCCTGCAGGACATACTGCCCATCAACGGTTGCACGGACCCAGAGCACGGGTTTATCGACACGCTGGCGCAATTTCAAGAATTCAGCGTCCCGTACGAGGATCAGATCCGGGGTTGCCTCCATTTTGGAAAGCAGCGGGATGCCAACCAGATCGGTGCAGATATATTCATGCAGCGTGTCGCCATACAGGATCTTCTGGATGCTTGAGGGCCGCACCACCCCGCTCACCCAGAACTCCTGCGGACGGGTCAGCGAATCGGTGATCAGACAGCCACCGCGAATCGCCGCGCCGTCGTCAAATGTTGCCAGGTCGAGAAAAGCAATCGTATGCTTTTCCGCCCCCTTCTCAGACGATTCCGCCATTGCATCTCCCTCCACGAGCCGGTGCAAAATAGACAGAGTCCATCAATAAACTGTATCTTTAAGGGGTCCTTCCTGCAAGGTACCCTTAGTCCTGCTGTTGCTCACGCTCGAAATGATTCGGGTAAAGGGCGGTTTATTCGTCGGTTGATGTGGGAAGCACGGGCATTGCCGGGCCAGGAACGTTCATCAGCTCAGCCAGCGCTGCCCGCAGCGCGGTCCGGTCATCCCAGGGGTATTCCGTCTCGCCAAAACACATCGACTGCTCGTGGCCTTTCCCGCACGTGATCACCAGGTCTCCGGGGTCTGCCAGTCGAACCGCAAACTCCAGGGCGGCGCCGCGGTCCGGAATACGCCAGAACGTTTCACCTTCCCGTCCGCCCTGTGA
>JBJYWH010000086.1:0-20090 GCA_046259355.1 Anaerolineales bacterium | reverse complement strand
CGGGTCGAGCCCGTAGGTGACCACACGGGCATCGGTCACGCTCGAGAGGTAGGAAAAGGAGCTGTCATCGAGATTGAGGATGGCGGTCTTCGGCGGCGCGAACGCCTTCACGGCGCCCGTGCTCAAATCGCGAAAAAGGCGTCCCTTCGCCGCGCGGTAGGCTTCAAATGAGCCGTGGTAATCCAGGTGCTCATGGGTGATGTTCGTGACGATCGCCAGGTCGAAATCACAGGCGCTGACGCGGTGCTGGGCCAGCCCGTGGGATGTGGTTTCGAGAATACAGTGTGTCAGCCCCGCATCCACCATCTGGCGCAGGTAGCCCTGCACTTCGATCGCGTCGGGCGTAGTGACATGCAGCCCGGTATCGAGTACCGTATCACCGATCACGGCGTTTACGGTCGTGATCATGCCCGCCGCGAGCCCCGCCGCCTGCATCATCGCATACAGCAGGTTGCAGGTCGTGGACTTCCCATCGGTCCCGGTCACGCCGATCATGACCATTGACCGCGCCGGGTGGCCGTAGAAGGCGGCCGCCAGCCGGGCCAGGGCCTGTTTTGAGTCTTCGACCAGCAGGTAGGGGATCGTCAGGTCCGGCGGCTGCTGCTCGCCGACCGCAGCCGGCGCACCCGCCGCCTGCGCCTGGAGCAGGTAATCGTGGCCATCGGCCGTTGTGCCGCGCTGGGCGATAAAAAGCACGCCGGGCTTCACCCGACGCGAATCGGCGGTCAGCCCCGTGATCTCGGCCTCGGGCGGACCGCCGATGATCTTTCCTGATACCTGCTCGAACAGTTCAGCCAGTTGCATCAGCGCAGATGCCAATCCATGCTACGCTGTGTGGGCCCTCACCAGCCTGGGGCGAAGCTCAGCGCAGCGTCTGGCGCAGGTCATCCAGTTTGCCGGCGACCGATCCATCGAGAATCCTGTCGCCGACGCGTACAATCAATCCACCCAGGATGCTGGGATCGACGCGGAAGCTGATGGTGGCATTCTCACCCAGCTTCGAAACGACGTCTTTGCGAACGACATCTTGTTCTTTCTCCGTCAGCGGCAGGGCGCTGGTGACCTCGGCGCTGGCCCCGGCCACTTCCTCACCCTCCATCAGGACCACCTTACCCGATTTGATACCGCTGAAGAATTCATCGATAAGGTTGCGCTGGCGTTTCTCGTCGAGGGAAGCGCCAATGACTTTCTGGGCAGCTGAAATGGCCAGGGCGGCGATTTGACCGCGCAGCTCTCCCAGGGCCTGTTCCTTCGCCTGCTGGGCTTCTTCCAGCGCGGCTTCACGGATCTTGACGGCTTCTTTCTCGGCCTCCGCTCGAATTTCCTTCGCAATCTCTTCCGCCCGGGAGCTCGAATCACGCACGCGCTCGCTGGCCTGTTTTTGAGCATCTGCCAGGATGTGCTCGGCTTCTTTCTCGGCGTTCGCCCGGGCCTCGGCCGCGATACGTGCGTCCTCGACACCCTGCGCGATGGTCTCACGCCGCCGCTCGAGCAGGCCGACGATCGGTTTGAAAACCCAGGCCCGCAGAATGACGAACAGGATGGCGAAATTGAAGACCTGGACCAGCAGATAACCCAGATTAAGACCTAATGCTTCCAAGGGATTCCTCCTTCATCCACCGCAAGCGGAGGAACTCAACCGACAAACAGGATCAGCAGCGCGACAACGAGCGCGTAAATCGCGACCGCTTCCGCAAATGCGATCCCCAGGATCATGTTAACCTGGATGTTGCCGGAGGCATCGGGGTTGCGCCCCATTGCCTGTACGGCTCCGTTGACGAGCACGCCGATGCCAAGTCCGGCACCGATCATACCCAGCGTCGCCAATCCAGCTCCGAGCAGTTTTCCAAGAATTCGTGCCGCTTCAACTATATCGCCTGTCATTTGCGCCTAAGCCTCCCTGTCGTGAATTCGAGCCGAGCTCGCAAGTATGAATTAGTGCCCTTCTTCGTGCCCATGGCCGGCCGTAGCCTGCGCCATGAAGACCATCGCCAGCATACCAAATACGATCGCCTGGATCATGCCGACGAAGAACTCCAGCATGAGAAACCCGGACTGAGCCAGCACCGGAACCAGGCTGCCGATAACAAACAGCAGCACCGAGCCGGCGAAAATATTCCCAAACAACCGGAACGAGAATGAGATGATCTTCGAAAATTCGGAGACCAGCTCCAGGATGCCGACGGCGAAGTCGATCACGCCGAAAATCGGCTTGGTGAACAAGGTCTTCACATTGAAGAACTTGGTGAAATACGAGACGCCGAGGGCGCGCACGCCGAACACCTGGGTCATCGTGACCGCAATCAGTGCCAGCGCCACGGTGAAGTTCAAGTCGGTCGAAGCCACCCGCACGAAAGGCACCAGGCTGTAGCCGCCTTCATGTGCCGATTCGCCGGATTCAGCCTTTTCGGTGTCGGTCGATCCGGCCGTAATGGTGACCAGCTCGGTCGAGCCGAGTGTCGCCACCGTCTGAACCGGGTGGCCCTCCTGGCTGTGATGCAGCAGGCCGATGCTGTCGACGCCCGGAATGAGCTCCATCCAGTTGACCACCAGCACCAGCATGAAGATCGTCGCCATCCACGGGAAGATGCTCTTGGCCCATTTCCCGGCGGAAGTTTCCGCCAGGCCGTACAGCGCTTCGAGCAGCGCTTCAACCGCGCCGGCGATGCCGGTCAGGATCAATTCGCCGCGCCGGATCGCCGTGCGGATGGCGAAAGCCAGCAGGATCAGGAGGACATCGGCCAGCAGCGTGGCCACCAGGGTATTCGTCAGGTAGATATCGCCGACGCCGGGGAGGGTAAAAAGAGGATGTTCGGTGAGGACTTCAGCGGGCAGCTGGACGTGCGGAAGAACCGGCGCATAAGCCCGTGCGGCGATGAAACCAAGCACAACAAACAGCAGCACGAACCAGCGGTTGACCCCCCAGCGCCATCTACGGGTTTTCTCCACCTTCCGCCTCCTGATGCCCCCCGGAAGCTTGATCCTCGCGGGGACGGTTGGCCTGCTGCAGGCGTTTCGTACCCGAGAGTACGATCCGGAAGAGCAGGTAAACTGTGACCGGTATGCTCCCCAGCACGAAAAGCAGCGTGAAGAGCGGACGAGAATTGAAACGGGTGTCTAGCAAGAGGCCGCCACCCAGGGCTACCAGGAGAATGAGTACCGTAAGGCAGCCCACCTGGACCAAAACCCCCGCAGCCGCGAGCGCCAGAGATTCCGGCTTGGTGTCCTGCGTGGGGGGTCTGCCGGCCTCACCCATAGTTCGAGAATTGTATCACAAGCGATTCAGAGGGTCAATCAAGTAGACCCAACTTATCCGATTAGAACAGGCTCAGCGCGCTCGTCAGCGACCAATCGAGCCAGGGTGCGCTGAAGGCGCCGATGGCGATGATCGCCACGACGCAGACCACCAGCACCAGCGCGTAGGTCCGCGGGACGGCGATGGGCTTGTCCTCCTCGTCCGAACGATAGAGATAGACGACCTTCAGCACGGTCAGGTAGTAGTAAAGGCCGATGATCGCGTTCAGCACGCCGACGAAAGCGAGCCAGATCCAGCCGCTTTCGACCGCCGCCGCGAAGACGTAGAACTTGGCCACAAAGCCGGCCAGCGGCGGCATGCCGCCCAACGAAAGGAACGCCACCAGCAGGACCAGCGCCAGGCCGGGCGAACGCCGGCTCAGGCCGGCGTAGTCGGCAATGGTCTCGGAACCGGCCGAGCGGGCGAACAGGATCACGACCGCAAAGGCTGCCAGGTTGGTGACAACATAGGCGATCAGATAGAAGACGGTGCTCGCCGCGCCGAATGAACTCAAGGCGACCAGCCCGATCACGGCGTAGCCGGCGTGCGCGATCGAGGAGTACGCCAGCAGGCGCTTGATATTGGTCTGCGCGATCGCCAGCAGATTGCCCAGCGTCATCGTCGCCGTGGCCATAATTGCCAGCAGCAGCGTCCACTCGGAGGCGATGGCCGGGAAGACCGCCAGCATGACCCGCACCAGCACTGCGAAGCCGGCCGTCTTCGAAGCCGTCGAGATGTAGGCCGTGATCGGCGTCGGCGCGCCTTCGTACACATCCGGTGACCAGAAATGGAACGGGACGATCGAAACCTTGAAGCCGAAGCCGACCAGCACCAGGACCGCCATGCCGGCGATCAGGACTGGCGAGATCTCGCCCGCCAGCATGCCGTTCGCCAACGCGTACAGGTTCGTCTCACCGGAAAATCCATACAGCAGGCTGAAGCCGTAGAGCATCACGGCCGAGGTCAGCGCGCCGAAGAGGAAGTATTTCATACCCGATTCGGTCGAGCGGTCATCACCCTTCAGGAACCCGGCCAGGATATAGAGCGGGATCGAGGTCGTCTCGATCGCCAGGAAGAGCATCATCAAATCGGCGGCAGCCGCCATCATGGTCATGCCCAGCGCCGTGACGACGAGCAGCGCAAAATATTCGCCCCGGTCGGCGATCTCGTCCACGCCGGTCGAGAGCAGCGCCGTGACCGCGGCCGCGAACTGGAAGACAATGGCGAAAGCAAACGCGATCCAGTCATGCCGCAGCATGCCGCCGAAGACCAGCTCGCCCTCGGCCGTCGGCCGGGCAAAGAGCAGCGTCAGCACCAGGGTGGCGGTCAGGCCGAGCGCCGTCAGCCAGCCGAAGATCGTGCCCCGGCGGCGGGCGAGCAGGTCGACGAGCAGCAGGATGCCGGCTAGCGCCAGGAGCAGGATTTCAGGCAGGATAGCCAGGATCATCGTGGGGTTGAATGCGTCGCCCATCACCTACGCACCTCCCAGCAGAGATAGGACAGCTTTAGCCCCCGATTCGACCAGGGGAACCATGATGCGCGGATAGACGCCGACGATGACCAGAATGGCCGAAAGGATCACCAGCGCGACCTTGTCCTGCAGCTTGATCGGCGTGATATGGCCTTCAAACTCCTGCGGCATGTCGCCGAAGAAGACCCGGCCAACGACCCGCATGATGTATCCCGCCGTGATCACAATGGAAATAGCCGCCACCAGCGCAATCACCGGCTGCCGCTGCCACAGCCCCATGAAGATCGGGAACTCGGCGATGAAGCCTGAGAACCCGGGCATGCCCATCGAAACCAGACCGCCGATGATGAAGGCGACCCCGGCCAGCGGCATCGCTTTCATGAAGCCGCCCAGCTTGGGGATCTCCCGTGTGTGCGCCCGGTCGTAGACCAGGCCAACGACGGCAAAGAAGAGAGCCGTCATCACGCCGTGCGAGAACATCTGGACGCCGGCCCCGGTCAGGCCGTCCTGGTTGAGCGTGGCGAACCCGAGCAGCACCAGCCCCATGTGCGAGACCGAGGAGAAGCCGATGACGTACTTGAAGTCCGTCTGCACCGAGGCGATAAATGCGCCGTAGACGACGTTCACCGTCGCCAGACCCAGGACGAGCGGCGCCCAGAACTTCGCCCCTTCCGGCAGCAGCATGATCCCCACCCGCAGCGAAGCGAAGGCGCCCAGCTTCATCAGCACGCCGGCGTGGAACATCGAGACCGCCGTGGGCGCCGCGACGTGGCCATCGGGCGACCAGTTGTGAACCGGGAAGATGCCGCCCAGGACCGCAAAGCCGAAGAATACGAACGGGAACCAGAAGCGCTGGAAGGCGACCGAAAAGCCGGCCGCTTCCAGGTCGAGCAGGCCGAAGGAGGTAGCGCCGGAGGCGAAATACATCGCCAGCCCACCGACGAGAGCGATCACCGAGCCGATGAAAAGGTACAGCGTGAGCTTCATCGCGGCATATTCGCGCGTGACCTTCCAACCCCAGATGGAGATCAGCAAGTACATCGGGAAGACCGCGATCTCGTAGAAGAAGAACAACATGAAAAGGTCGAGCGCGACGAAAACCCCGAAGACACCGGTAGCCAGCATGAAGAGAAAGGCAAAGAACTCGCGCGGCCGGTCGTCAATGCCCCAGGAAATCAGGACGCCGGTGAAGATCACCACGCCGGTCAGCAGCACGAGCGGCGCGTTCATCCCGTCGACGCCGACGTGGTAGGCGATGCCCAGGCGGGGAATCCACTCGTAGCGTTCGACCAGCTGGTAGCCGCCCAACACCTGATCGTAGGAGAAATAAGTCCAGATCGAGAGCGCGAGGGCGATCGAAGCGCCGACCAGGGCGAAGATGCGGATCTCGCGCATGCGCTCGGCGGGGAACAGCAGCAGCAGCACCCCGAAGACGATCGGTGTGAAGACGATGATGCTCAAGACAGGAAAGGCCATAATTCGCTCTCTAAACCCCGTTCCCTGCGGCGCAAGACCAGGACCGCTGGAACGTTATCCGAAGAAACGCGTAACGGTCTGGTTGATGACATTCCGGATCCACGCCGGCCAGACGCCGATCACCAGCATCAGGACCATCAGCGGTGCGATGGCGATCGCCTCCCGGCGGTTGATTTCCAGTTGATGACCGAGCCACTTCTCGTTCAGCGGGCCCTGCAGCACCTTCGCAATTCCCTTCAGGATGTACGCGCCGGTGATCAGCAGCCCGATCATCGAGAGCGCCGTGAAAAGGGTGAAGATCGGCCACACGCCCCGCACGACCATGAACTCGGACACGAAACCGTTCAAGCCCGGCAGGCCGAGCGAAGCCATGGCGGTAAACATCAGGATGCCGCCGTACATCGGCGCCAGCGGAAACAGGCCGCCGAATTCGTTCAGGTCGCGGGTGTGCGTCCGTTCGTAGATCACGCCGACCAGCAGGAACATGCCGGCCGCTGAAAGGCCGTGGTTGAACATCTGCAGCACCGCCCCATTCACGGCAATGATGGCATCCTGCGCCATCAGCGTGCCCTGGGCGTACGCGGCAGCGGCAATGCCGAGAACGACGAAGCCCATGTGGTTGACCGAGGAATAAGCCACCAGCCGCTTGAAATCGCTCTGCCCCCAGGAGGCGAACGCCCCCAGCACGATCGCCAGCGTCGCCAGCAGGGCCAGCACGCCGGCGAATGATTTTGCTTCCGCCGGATAGAGCGGCAGGACCAGCCGCAGGAACCCGTACGCGCCCAGCTTGAGCAGCACGCCGGCCAGGATCATCGACCCGGCCGTCGGCGCCTCGGTGTGCGCATCGGGGAGCCAGGTGTGAAACGGCCAGACCGGCACCTTGATGGCGAAGGCGATCACGAACGCCCAGAACGCGATCGTCTTGACCGTGGAAATGGAGAGCGTGATCGGCAAGCCGAGCAGCGTGAGCGGCTCGCTCAGCGTCGACCAGGACTGCGTGATGCTGATCAGATCGAACGTGCCGGAAGCCACGCCGATCATCTGGATCGCCAGCAGCAGCCCGAGCGATCCCGCCATGGTGTAGATCAGGAACTTGAAGGAGGCGTAGTTGCGGTTGGCGCTGCCCCACTGATTGATCAGGAAATACATCGGCACCAGGCCGATCTCCCAGAAGACGAAGAAGAGCAGCAGGTCGAGCGACATGAAGACGCCCAGCATGCCGGTCTCGAGCAGCAGGAAGAGCACCATGAAGCCGCGCAGGTTTTCCTTGATGCTCCAGGAGATCAGGATCGAAAGCGGCGTGAGCAGCGTAGTCAGCAGCACCATCGGAACCGAGATGCCGTCCACGCCAAGGTGGTAGCTGGAGTTGATCGCCTCGTACCATGTCGCCTGCTCGACGAATTGGAACCCGGCCTGCCCGGGGACATAGGACGTCCACAAGTAGATCGAGAGGCCGAAAGGAACCAGGCTGAGCAGGAACGCTGCCCAGCGGATGGCCTTTTCCTGCTCACGCGGGATGAGCAGCACGATCAGCGCGCTCACCACGGGGGAGAAGAGGATCAGCGTCAGGATGTGGTCATGCAAGAAGCTCATAAATCCGTTCTCCGTCGATTCCCACCGGATGCGATCACCGGGCGAAGACCAGCAGGTAGGACAAGATCAGGCCGGCGAAGACGATGCCGACGATGAGATATTCCTGTACCCGTCCGGTCTGCACCACCCGGAACGTGCGCCCGATCTTTTTCACGCCCTCGCCGACCAGGTCGCCGGCGCCGTTGACGATCGGCTTATCAATGTAGCCGCGCAGGGCAGACCCGATCCGCAGGCTCGTACGGCCGACCAGGTGCAGGAACCCGTCGATCAGGCCGCGGTCGATCCAGCGGTAGGTCACCGTCTCGGCCAGCCAGTAGACCGGGCGGACGATGAAGCGGCTGTAAAACTCATCCACGTAGTACTTGTGCTCGAGCAGGGTGTACAGGCCACCGAGCGGCTTGCGCAGCGGATCGGGCGCGCCAGCCGGCACGCGCCGGTAGACCAGCCAGCCCAGCAGCAGCCCACCAAGGGATACGCTGATCGAAACGAGCAGCGGTACCGGGTGGAAGGCGAGCGTGATCGGGTGCTCGATCAATGTGCCGCCCACGAATTCGTGGAACCAGTTCGGAATGATTCCGCCCAGCACGGGGAATTCCTCGGCAATGCCCGCCCAGCCGGCCGCGATGGCGAAGACCGCCAGGACAACCAGCGGCAGCGTCATCGTGCGCACCGACTCATGAGCATGGCCGGCCGCCTTGGTGCGCGGCTCACCCAGGAACGTAAGCGTGATCTGGCGCATGGTGTAGAAAGCCGTCAGGAGCGCGGCCAGGCCGAGCAGCAGGAAGATGTCGAAGTGCCGGTTGAGGAAGGCATGGCCGAGAATCTCGTCCTTCGACCAGAATCCGGCCGTGAAGAGCGGAAAACCGGAAAGGGCGAAACCACCAATCAGGAAGGTCCAGAACGTGATCGGCATCTTATGCCGCAGGCCGCCCATGTTGAGCATGTCCTGCGCATCGACGTGCTCGTGCGTGTCATGCACACCGTGCTCCATGCCGTGAATGACCGAGCCGGACCCGAGGAAGAGCAGCGCCTTGAAGAAGGCGTGCGTGATCAGGTGGAATGCGGCTGCGACGAAGGCGCCGATGCCGACGGCGGCGACCATGTAGCCCAGCTGCGAGATGGTCGAGTATGCCAGCACGCGCTTGATGTCCTTCTGCGCGACGGCGATCGTCGCCGAGAACAATGCCGTAAAACCGCCGATGAGCGAGATCGTGACCATCGTCGGCGTCAGGTGCTGGCCCTCGATCCAGCCGGCGGTGATGAGCGGGAAGAAGCGCACGACCAGGTATACGCCGGCCGAGACCATCGTGGCCGCATGGATCATGGCCGAGACCGGAGTCGGGCCTTCCATGGCGTCCGGGAGCCAGACATGCAGTGGGAACTGGGCTGATTTGCCGACCGTGCCGATGAAGATCAGCAGCCCGATCAACCCGGCCGTCGAAAGCGCCGGGATGACCGACGGGGCCGAGGCCAGCAGCTCGAGCATATGCTCGTTGTAGAGAATCTCGCGGAAGCTGAGCGTGCCCGTGACCGAATACAGGTAGGCCAGGCCCAGCAGCATGAACACATCACCCACGCGCGTCGTCATGAAAGCCTTGATCATGGCATCACGCGCGGAGGGCTTTCCGTACCAGAACCCGATCAGCAGGTACGAACAGAGCCCCATGATCTCCCAGCCGATGAAGAGCAGCAGCAGGTTGTCGGCCAGCACCAGCGTGAGCATGCCGAAGGCGAAGAGCGAGATGAATGCAAAGAAGCGCGCGTACATCGGCTCGATCCCACCCTTGGCCGGCGGCAGGCCGGGCCGGTCATCCGGATCGCGCGGCTTGCCGAAATTGTGGTAGCCGATGCTGTAGATGAAGATCATCAGGCAGGTCCAGGCCACGAAAAAGAGCGTCAGGGCGCCGAGCGGATCGACCATCACCCCCATCTTCAGCGCGGTGTTGCCCGTCGGCAGCCAGTCCAACGAAACGTGGAACGGATGCTGGCCGAGCTCCTCCGTTGTCACAGCCTTCCAGAAGACGAACATCGAGAGCGCCCATGAGACCAGCATTGCCCCGACCGCCACGAGGTGGCTGAGGCGGTTGCTGCGGTTGACGCCGAAGATGATCGCGAAGAATGCGATGATGGGTGGGATCGGTATGAGCCAGATCAGGGTCTCGATATGCATGTTCCCTCGCCTACCACTTCAGCATGTCGATCTCCTCCACCGCGACCGTCTTGCGTTTGCGGTAGATGGAGATAATCAGCGCCAGGCCGACAGCCGCTTCGGAGGCAGCCACGGCAAACACGATCAGAGCGAACACCTGCCCGGAAACACGCTCCGGGGATATATAGCGCCAGAAGGCGACCAGGTTGAGGTTCACGGCATTGAGCATGATCTCGATCGCCATCAGGATCGCGAGCGCGTTGCGCCGAGCGAGGGCTCCATACAGCCCCACGCAGAACAGCAGCCCCGCGAAGATGATGTACCAGGAAAGTGGGATCATCGTTCACCCTCCTTCCGTTCCGGCCTGCGCAGCGGCCAGGCGACGATGATCGACCCGATCAGGGCCGCCAGCAGCAGCACCGAAGCGACCTCGAATGGCAGGATGTACTGGTTGACGTCGACGAGTGACTGCCCGAGATCCTTCAGCAAGGCTTCCTGCGTCAAGGCAAGACCTGGAGCCGTGACGGCAAGCTCGGGGGATTGCATGAAGATCACCAGCAGGCCGACGAAGAGCAGAATGGCGGCGATCACAGCACCCCACCAGGCTTTGCTCACCTGCCGAACTTGCTTTCGCACCGCATCGTGGGTAAGCATCACGACGATGATGATCATGATGGCAATGGCATCGATGTAGACGGCCACCTGCACCACGGCCAGAAAACCGGCATTCAGGAGCAAGAAGAGCACGGCGATGCCGGCCAGCGTCAGGATCAGCCACAGGGCGCTGTGCACCATCGATGGGCTGGTCACGGTCATCAAACTGGCAACCAGGGTGAGGAAGGCAGCCACCAGAAAAGCGATTTGATAAAGGGTCATAATCCGAGCACTCTCATCTTCTGCGGCAATCGCTCAGGCACCCGCTGTGGACTCGCTGGCGGTCTGCGCGGCAGGCATCTCCTCGCTGCGCCGGCGTGTCGCCCTTGCGTACAGGGCCAGCGCAACCACGGTGATCAGCACGACCAGCGCGCTGGCGCTGAGATGGACCAGCAGGCGGCTCCAGGAAAGTTCAACCGCCAGCTTTTCGGCCACCGCCGAAACCGCCAGCCCGAGCAGCGCGACCGGTGTGATGAACTTCCAATTGAAGCTGTTCATCTGGTCGATGCGGATGCGCGGGAACGAACCCCGAATCCAGATCACGACAAAGTACACGATCGAGGTCTTGATCAGGAAGTAGACCAACCCCAGGAAGGGATACTGGACCGCCCAGGGTCCCTGCCAGCCGCCGAGAAACAACGTGGCCGTCAGGGCCGAGATCGTAAAGGCATGCAGGAACTCAGCGACGAAGAACATCCCGAACTTCAGGCCGGAGTACTCGATGTGAAAGCCGGCCACGATCTCCGACTCCGCCTCGAGCAGATCGAACGGTGCCCGGCCGACCTCGCCGAGCGAGCTGATGAAAAAGACCACCATGGCCACCGGCGCGAGCAGCATGAAAGGGATCGGCGACTGGGCGGTGACGATCGTGAGCATGTCCATCGAACCGGCCAGCAGCACTGGCACGAGCAGCGCCAGCACCATCGGAACGGCATAGGAGACCATCAGGGCCACGGTTCGAAAGGCGCCCAGCAAAGCGTACTTGTTATTGGAGGACATCCCGGCCAGCATGATGCCGAGGGTGCCGATCGCGCCGATCGAAATGATGTACAGCACACCGACGTTGATGTTCGCCCCCAGCAGCGTGGGCGCGAGCGGGATCACAGCCCACAGGCCAACGACCGACATCACGGCCAGCAGCGGCGCCAGGTTGTAGGGGATCAGATCAGCGCCTGTCGGCGTGATCAGCTCCTTCGTCACCAGCTTGAGCAGGTCGGCAACGGTCTGGAAGACGCCGTAGGGGCCGACCCGGTTCGGTCCCAGCCGATCCTGGATGCGGGCGACGATCTTGCGCTCAGCCCAGATCAGCAGGAAGGTCAGGAGCAGCATCACGGTGGCCATCACCAGCGCGCCGAGCAGCTGCAAGAGGAAGGTCACGAAGTCCGGAGCCAGCCCCAGCCCTATCAGCCAGGTTCTCAGCAGCTCACCAAACCAGGTAAAGGGATCTTGAAGAAATCCGGTCATTCCTCACTCCCAGCACGCGCAAACAAACGGCGGATGTCCGTACACCAGCCTGTTTGGGACTGCAATGAACTCAAACCCACTCGAGGACTCCCTTGCGCCAGGCGTAGAACAAGCCGGCGGCAAGGATGGCGATGAAGAGTACGCCCTCCAGGACCATGTAGAGCTGCAGCTTGTCGTAGGCTACAGCCCATGGAAACAGGAAGACCGCTTCGATATCAAACACAACGAAAATCAGGGCATAGATATAGTAGGAGCCCTTGAGCTGCACGTAGGTCTCCCCTACTGTTTCGATGCCGCATTCGTAGATGGATTCTTTAATTGCGTTGGGCTTTTTCGGGCCGAGCAGCCAGTTGGCTGCGATCGCAACCCCCGGGAGGAGCATCCCGGCCCCGAGCAAGAGTGCAATGAATATCCAAGGCTGTAGCATTGGCGCTCCTTGCAGGATGGTCTGGGTGAATTCGGACAGAACGGACGAAGTTTACCATGGCACTCCAGATGCGTCAAAGGCGCACCCCGCGCAGGCTGCGCGGAAAGCGGCGCGCTGCCTCTTGCACTCCGCAACGCGCCGCTCCGCCCCCTGGCATTCGACCGGGAAAATCGTCGTCACATGGCGTTGAAGAAGAGTACACCTGCCTTGTGTCCCGATCGAATGGACGTGGTACGAACGCAAACGTCGCGAGAAAGACCTTCGCGACGCCCCGTTCGTCTCATCTTGCCTTACCCCCTGTGCTGAATGCCGTCGATTATGGTAGTACTGCAATACTAGTTTCCATACGATAGCATGCGCTGTTGAACCCTGTCAACCCTTAATTTTGATCGCGACGCCGCGTGGGGAAAATGGCTCGAAAACTCATGCATGGTATAGTACAGCACTGTGAATGCCGCGGACTTTTCCTCGATGTGGGATGCCTTCCTCGCGAACCATCCGGATGCCCACCTGCTCCAGACGAGCGCCTGGGCTGCACTTAAAGGCGCCTTTGGCTGGGAAGCCCACCCGCTTCGATCCGGTGATATGGGCGCGATGGTGCTCGTCCGCCGGCTGGCGCCAGGGCTGAAGCTGGCCTACATCCCGCGCGGCCCGGTCGGGGGCGACCTGCTCCCGCTGCTCCCCCCGCTCGATGTGTTCTGCCGGGAGCAGGGCGTATTTGCCCTCAAAATCGAACCGGATGCGCGCAGGGATCCGGATCTTGAAGCGGCATTTCATTCGGCCGGTCTGGTGCCCAGCCTCCAGCCGGTTCAACCCGCGCGCACGATCGTGATCGACCTGCGACCGGATGAGCAGGAAATCCTGGCCCGGATGAAGCAGAAAACCCGCTACAACATCCGGCTGGCAGCGCGCAAGGACGTCACGGTGCGGGGTTGGACCGACATCGCCGGCTTCGCCCGTATGATGGAGGAAACCGCCGCCCGGGATGAATTCGGCGCCCACAGCCAGGCCTACTACCAGATGGCCTATGATCTTTTCCATCCTGATGGGGGATGCGAACTCTTCCTGGCCGAATACGAAGGCCAACCGCTCGCAGCCCTGATGGTCTTCGCGCGCGGGAGACGGTCCTGGTACCTCTATGGCGCATCTCGCGATTCCCACCGGGACCGCATGCCGACCTACCTGCTGCAGTGGGAAGCGATGCGCTGGGCGAAGGCTCACGGGTGTGAGACGTACGACCTGTGGGGCATCCCCGATGCAGAGGAAGAGGTCCTGGAACGTGATTTCCCAAACCGCTCCGATGGGCTGTGGGGCGTCTACCGCTTCAAGCGCGGCTTCGGGGGTGAGGTCGTACGCAGTATGGGCGCGTGGGATCGGATCTACCAGCCCCTGCACTATGCCGCCTACAAGCTGGGACTGCGCCTGCTCGGGCGAGGTGCCGAATGAACATCCGTCTCGAGCAAATCGAGAACGCCGAGCGCTGGAACGCGGCCCTGTACCGGTTGAGAAGCCCGCACCTGCTCCAATCATGGGAATGGGGCGCCTTCAAGGCGGGCTATTCCTGGGAGCCGGTCCGGCTGCTGTGGAGCGACCGCGCCGGCCATCCTGCTGCAGCGGCCCAGGTGCTCTTCCGCTCGAAAGGACCCGGGCTCACGATGGGATACTGCCCACGCGGGCCCCTGCTCGATTGGACCGACGCCGTGCTGCGAGAGATGGTCCTGACCGACCTCTACGGAACGGCCCGCGAGCGGGGGGCGTTCTTCCTGAAACTCGATCCCGCCGTCATCTCCAGCACAGCCGGTGAGACGAACGGAATCATGGCGAGGCAGCCCGGGCTGCGTGAAATTCTTACGAGCATGGAGCGGGCTGGATACCGGCCGTCCGACGAGCAGGTTCAATTCAAGAACACGCTCGTGCTCGACCTCGCTCCGGATGAAGAGAAGCTCCTGGCGAACATGAAGCAGAAGACCCGCTACAACATCCGCCTGGCCGGCCGCAAGGGCGTGTCGATCCGGCGCGGGTCAGACGCCGATCTCGACCTGCTCTACCGCATGTTCGCCGAGACCTCGCTGCGCGATGGATTCGTGATTCGCGACCCGGCCTACTACCAGCGTGCCTGGGGTGATTTCATCCAGCGGGAAAGGGCGCTCCCGTTTATCGCCGAGGTCGAGGGAGAGCCGGTCGCGGCGATAATCGTCTTCCGGTTCGGGGAGGTCGCCTACTACCTGTACGGCATGTCGCGCGAGCTGCACCGCGAGAAGATGCCCAATTACCTGCTCCAGTGGGAGGCAATCCGCTGGGCGAAAGAAGCCGGCTGCCGCTGGTACGACCTGTGGGGTGCACCGGACGAGCTGGATGAATCGGACCCGATGTACGGCGTGTACCGTTTCAAAGAGGGGCTCGGCGCGGTGCTGGTCGAAACCCCCGGGGCGTGGGATCTGCCGCTGCGCCCGGCACGCTATATGCTGTACACCCGGTTGATGCCGGTGGCGCTCTCGGTTCTGCGCTTCCTCGGCAGACGGCGAACCCAGCAAACCCTCCAGGAGTAGCGCGCCAATCCATCGCGCGGCTTTGAGCTCTCCGTCCCTTCCCGTACAATAAGAAACAATCATGCCGTTGCTGCTTCGCAAATCTTAACCGGCACCCGAGCCGGTACGCATCGGCGGAGACACCCACATGGCCATCAAGAGCCCCATACGGATTCTGACCGACACGACCGCTGCCGTATCAAGGCCGTACCTGCGGGAGAAACGGGTCGAACTGCTCCACCAGGTCATCATCTTCGGAGAGCAAACCTTCCTCGAAGAAGCCGAGCTTTCCTTTCCGGAGTTCCTGGACAAACTCCGCTCGTCCCGTGATCTGCCCAAAACGGCAGCACCGCCCGTCAGCGAGGCAGAAACGATCCTCGAGCGCATGCTCGAAGACGCCGACACCGTGATTTGCATTCACCCTTCAACGGAACTCAGCGGCACCGTGCGCACGGTGGAAACGGCCCGTTCCAGCCGGTTCCCCGATGCCGATATCCGAATTCTGGATACGCGGGTGGTGGGCGCCGCGCTGGGCTCGATGGTGCGCGCGGCCACCGAATGGGCAGAGCATGGCATGGCCGCCGATGAAATCATGCACAACCTCGAGGCGCTGATCCCACGGGCCCGGACTTACTTCCTGGTCGACACGCTCGAATATCTGCGCAGGGGTGGCCGGATTGGCGGAGCCGCGTCGCTGGTCGGTTCCGCGCTCAAGGTGAAACCGATCCTGCATCTGGAGGATGGCCGCATCGACGCCCTTGAGAAAGTTCGTACGCAAACGAAGGCGATGGAACGTCTGGTGGAACTGACGCTCGAATCCTGCCCTGCCGATGAAAGCGCGCGCCTGGCGCTCATGCACGCCGACGCAACGCCGGCGGTGGAGCAACTGCGGGCTCACCTTTTCGAACACTACGGTTTCGAATCGATCCCGGTGCTGGAGCTCGGCGCGGCGATCACCGTACACGGCGGCCCCGGCATCGTCGGCGTGAGTTTCCTCGCGCAGGCATAACGCCAATCCGGCGGAAAGGTCGCCAAACCAGGAGATACTTCCATGACCATTTCCCTCCAGAAAGTGGATATCGCGCAGCTCCCCACCCCGCTCTACCCGCTGCCCCGGCTCTCCGCACACCTCGGTGGGCCCGAGCTTTGGATCAAGCGCGACGACCTGACCGGACTGGCGTTCGGCGGCAACAAGACCCGCAAGCTGGAATACCTGGTCGCCGATGCGTTGAATCAGGGAGCACGGACCTTGATCACGCGCGGCGCCCGGCAATCGAACCACTGCCGCCAGACGGCCGCTGCGGCGGCGAAGTTCGGCCTGGAATGCATCCTGGTCCTGACCGGCGAACCGGCTCCCATGACGGACGGAAACCTGCTGCTCGATCACCTGCTGGGAGCGGAGATCGTCTGGAGTGAGGGTGACGATCCCGACCAGGTGCTGGAACGAACCTATGAGCGGGCCGAAGCGGAGGGACAGGAACCCTCCCTGATCCCCTACGGCGGCTCGAACGCGATCGGCGCCAGCGCCTATGCGTTTGCGGTTCAGGAGCTTGCAGCCCAGGGACCCGTCTTCGACCGCATCGTCTTCCCCAGCTCATCGGGCGGCACGCAGGCCGGCATGATCGCCGGGGTGCTGATGGAAGGTCTCAACACTCGCGTGACGGGCATCAGCGTCGATCTCCGCGCCGAAGGCTTGAAAGCACGCATCGCACCGCTGCTCGAGCAGATCACAAAGAAGCTCGGCCTGGACACCCATATGCAGGTGGAGATCGAAGTCCGAGACGAGTATCTCGGTGGCGGGTACGGCGTGCTCGGCGATCCGGAACGGGATGCAATCGAACGCTTCGCCCGTGTGGAGGGCGTGCTGGTCGACCCGGTCTATACCGGCCGGGCGGCCGCGGGCATGATCGACCTGATCCGGCGCGGCCAGATCACGCCGAAGGAGCGAGTGCTGTTCTGGCACACCGGCGGCACGCCGGCGCTCTTCGCCTATAGCGAAGAACTGCTCTCGAGCCATTAACTCTTTTTTATCTCAGGATCTGCCAGGATTGTCCGGTTCCTGCCGCCAGCGGGCGGTCAGTTTCCACAACCAGGCCAGCCACAATTTGCCGCGCAGCGCCCCCCAGGCGGCGCGCACGGCCCCTTCGTCTGCCGGTTGCAACCCAAAGCGTTCCACCATGTAGGCTTCCGCCAGGGCGTGGGCCGGAGCGGCTGAATCGGGCAGCGCTTCGGAGAAGCGTGTCACGCGCTCGCGCGCCGTCTCCGCCTCGGACTCGGCCAATCCCAGACGCTGGAGCCAGGCGCTCCAGGCGGCATACAGGCGGCCGGTAGGTGTCTCCCAGCCGCTGGCAGGCGGCATCAACGCACGCGGCGGTTCGAGCCCGGCCCGGGCCAGGCTGTTGGCCAGGCCGGCGCGCAGGCCGATCCAGGAGGCCGGGTTGATGCGGATCCACCCCAGCACGAGCAGCGCGGCGAGGATCAGGAGCAGCAGCACCTGGCCGAGCAGCGCGCCGGTTTGCCGCAGGGTGCCCCCAACGGCCGGCAGCTCGTTCTCCCGCAGCAGCTCCTCCAGCCGGCCTTCCGGATTTTCCGGTTCCCCGCCGTCCGGGCTGCCCCGGAAACCACCCCCGGGCTCATCGCTGGTGATGCTCTCGGGACGCGTCAGCACCGGCTGCGAGACAGTCGGTTCGAACTCCACCCATCCAATATTCGGAAAGTAGACCTCCGGCCAGGAGTGGGAATCCTCACCGAAAACCATGTACACGCCGTTCTCGGCGTCGTACGTACCGCGGGCATAGCCTGCCGCCAGCCGGGCGGGAATACCCAGCGAGCGCAGCATCACGACCTCGGCGCTGGCGTAGTAGTTGCAGAAACCGATCTTGTAGTCAAACAGGAACCAGTCCACCCGATCAACATCCTCGGGCGGCGGGTCGATCACCCGATCGTAGGTGATGTTTGACCGCAGCCAGCGCGTGATGGCGACGGCTTGGTCGTAGGGGTTGTCCAGCCCTTCCGTGATCCCCCGGGCCAGCTCGACCGTACGGGGGGTGATCGTCTCCGGCAGCTGCAGATAGCGGTTCGCCACCCAGTCCGGGTAGTCCGTCCCCGCGGATCGGAGCTGACCCGCGCTGGGCGACGCGATCGCGCTGCGGGCGATGTAGGTTTCGCCCTCGTAGACGATGCGGTCGGCCTCGACCGTCAGGACGTCATAGCCGTTCGAATCAGCGGGCGTCACGCGCAGCGTGGAGGTGCGGTCGACCCATACCGGTTCGGCCGGCAGGTAGAGCTGCTTGAAGGCCGCGCCCTGCGGTGCAAAGCTGACCTCGACCAGCTCGCGCCCGACCGGATCGGCCAGGGCCAGGTCGCCCTCCTGCGGATCGAATTCGAGCAGCTGGCCCTGCGGCGAGAACCACTGGTTGTCGAGGTAGCGGTCGTAGATGCGCGAGCGCCAGTAGAAGCGCCCGCCGGCGCGCGGGAAGGTGGCCGGATCGACGATCATCACCAGGCGGTTCACCGGCTGCGTGCCAGCCCCGAGCTGCAGCACATCGTCGTACTCGGTCGCCACGACAGCCGCCGGGCCGCGCAGCGTGCCGATCGCATCGCTCACGCGGTCTTTCATGCGGTCGAAGGGCTGCGTGATCGCCGACCAGGCTTCTGCCAGCCGGTCACTGCGGGCGAAAGCCGGCGCGCCCCAGGCCAGGATCACGAGCAGCGCGGCGGCGACCAGGCCGGAGATGCTGATCCGTAGTTGGGCATCGATCGGGACGCGCGCCCGTTCACGCGACCACTGATACTGCTGGCGCATCAGCTCCATGCGCACCGCCAGGATCAGGGCCAGGAACAGGTAGACGCTCAGGAAAAGGCTCAGGCGGGCTTCGCCCAGGTAGTAGTAGGCGATCATGAGAATCGTCAGGCCACCGGGCAGAATCGTCGTCCAGAGTCGGCCCGAGCGGAAACCGCCCCAAGCGCTGAGGACGCCGACGCACCACAGGATCAGGCTCATGATGAGCACGAACATGAGCGGGTCCTGGTTCGGCTCACCCACGATGATCACCGAGCCGAAGACCGCCAGGCGGCCGTAGAGCACGAGCGCCCGCCGCTGCCAGATCAGCGCCGGGTCGAGCGTCGCGCCGAGCTGCCAGCCGATGATAAAAAGGCCGTAGACGGCCGCGAAGAGAAACGCCAGCCAGCCCGGGAAGCGGCTGCGGGCCAGCGCCGCCCCGCTCCACACCCCGAGCAGCGCGATCAGGGGGATGATGTTCAGGTTTTCAGCCCACTCGGTCGTGGTCAGCGCCCAGGCGGTGAGCATGGCCATCGCCATCAGGAGCAGCAGGGCGATCCAGTCGAAGGGTTGGCGAACGCGGTTGGCAGGCATAGGGTCTCGCGGTAGTCAGGTTAGGTGACGTGCGCTTCGGTTGATTCTACCCGTTTCCGGGTATGACTCCGAGCATTAGAAGAACAAGTTACATACGGTTTACATGGAAGGCAGGGAATAGGTTCATTTGCGCAGGTGTGCCTGCTTGCTGTCGGCGAGCAGGCTTGGTATCATCTCGGCGCCATGCGCAATCTGCCCTTCCGAACGCTGGACCGCTCGAGGCTTTATATCATCCTGATCGCCATCACGGCGCTCACCCTGCCGTGCTACTGCGCCGGTTGGATTGCGATTCGCCGGGCGCCACCGCGCGAGACCCCAACCAGCACGGCAACAGCCACCTTCACGGCCGTTCCCCCGACCGGCACCGCCGTCCCCAGCGCCACGCCGACCATCACCGAGACGCCCACGATCACGCCCACACCGTTCATCCCACCATCGGCCACGGCCAGCATGACGCCGACCGTCAGCCCCACCCCGACGGCGACTCACACCGCTTCTCCGACTGCAACCGTGACATCGACGGCATCACCCACCGACACGCAGCAACCCACGGATACCCCGACACCCACAACCGCGCCGCCGAGCGCAACACCGACTACTTAAAGACTGCCTTCTTTATCGCTGAATTGGGTTGCCGGAAGACTAGAGGACAGAAGTC
>JBJYWH010000085.1:0-5179 GCA_046259355.1 Anaerolineales bacterium | reverse complement strand
GGCGTGCTGGAAGGGACGGTAAGTTCAAAGGTAACGTGCACCGGGTTCGCCGGCTGCATTCCCAATTCGACGGGCGTGGAGGCATCACCGGCGATGATGGCGCCCTGCTGAACCGGCAGGTGCGATCCGCTCGGGCTGAATACCGTCACCTGATGCACTCCCGGTGGGAGACCGTCGATGCGGAAACGACCCTCCCCGTCGCTGAACGTCGACAGCCCGCCAGCACTGATCACGCGCTCGGGCAATGCCTGGCCGGTCAGCGCATCGAAGACCCGGCCGATAATGCGTCCGGTCGGACCGGTGTAGGGGGTGTCCGACCAGCCGGCGATGACATCCGAAAACTGCGTCGGACCGGGGATATACGCCGTGCGGATACGGATCGGCTCGAAGCCGGTGCTGACCTCGATCGCTTCCGCCGGCGCGGTACGTACGTAGCGGTAGCTGAGAAGCGAACCTACTCGCGGTGTCAGCCTGGCCAGGTAGTGACCGTTATCCTGCCGCTCGAGCGGGATCCGGTAGGCGTTGTAGTCCAGGCCGGTAACCAGATCCAGGAGTTCGAGCGAGAGAACGGCATCGTTCGACGTTCCCACCGGGGGAATCACATCGATCAGGACTTCCGCCGCGGGTTCGGGCGACTCACCCTGATCGAGCGGGTTGGCCGGCGGTGGGGTGCGAGCCGAAAACGGAGACGCGAGCGTGCAGCTGGAAAGCGCCAGCATCAAGCAGCAAAGGAAAACGGAGGCATTTCGTTGTTTGCTCATGGTCGTATCTCAATACTCTCGATTAATTGTTTACACAAATCTGCATTGGGCACAATCCGGACCGGGAGGCTCTTCCGAGCCTCACCGCGGGCCGTGATGCGGCTGACTTCGAATCGGCCGCCTGCAATGACGGCGCCCCTGACATTCTCCCAGGGGATGGTGTGGCGGCGGATCTGCAGACCATCCGGCAGCAGGGAGATCGGGCCAAATTTGAGCGGCTTGCGATGTTCGAAATCGCGGCGGTATTCCTGCAGCAGCCGGGGAAAGACCTGGGTCTTGATATCGCGGATCAGCGCATGCAGATCGGTCAATGCCCCTGTGAGCTGATGATGGGCCCCGTCATTCGTATCCAGGGTCAACTGCGACTGATCGCCCCAGATCCAGCCCGGCAGTCCATAACGGACGGCGGCGATTCGAAGTCCATCGATGGATCCCCAGGGGATGAACAGCACTCGTTTCCCGTCCCGTAGGAGCAGGCCGCGCTCATGCGTCGAGACCTGGTGCCTGCGCTCGCGTCGGCGGAGAAAGCCCTGCAAAGCCGCAAAAGCGACCAGAATGATCGCGGCCGTGAGGTAGGGGCGCGTCCAGCGGCCGATGACTGCCGGTCCGAAGCGCGTATAGGCGAAATTCCACCGGTAGATCGCAAATCCGGACGATGCCAGGGCTCCAACCAGGCTGGCGATGATCAGGAAGGTGCGCTGGCGAAGCCGTTCCTGGCGAACGACATACACCGCTTTCGGCGGGCCGGGGTCGAGGTGACGGGGTCGGTGGATCTGGGTTTGTGTGGGTTCCACGGCAGGCTCAAAGGATGGTGCCGATGGCGATCCCGATCAGGTAGGCTGCTGCCCCCAGGCCAATTCCGAGCAGCGAAGCGGAGCGTCGTTTCGTCGGAGAGAATGCGCTCCCTACACCGAACCCGATCGCGAAGACGGCGGCGCTCAGGGCAAGAGTCAGGGCGTGCAGGCCGAAGCCGCGCGCGGCCAGCGGGACCGCGCTCAGGTCCACGAGCACGCTGATCACCCCCAGCAATGCCGCCGCGAAGGCATATCCATCCGCCCGATTGGTGATGACCTCCGGAAGAGCAGGCATGTCATCGTCGAGGCCGGCGCTGGCCTGTGTGCCGTAAAGCATCCGGTAGAGCAGGAACTGGTTGAGCGCGGTGACGACCATCACCAGGCGCACAAAAATGGCTACTAGCGTTTCGAGCGAACCCGCTTCAAAGAGCTGCGCGAGCGGGTCCGGTCCGAGCAGCGCGGAGACGCCTGGCAGAAGATTGGCGAGCGAAAGCGCCCACAGCATCGCGACCAGCGCAAGCAGCAGGGGCTGTGGCTCGATGATCAGCAGGATGGCTGCCGCCACCCAGGGCAGGAACACCAGCGGATGCTCCGGGCGCAGCACCTGGTACGAGAGCCAGCCCATGGCGCTCAGCAGGACGGCCCACAGCCATTGAGTGCGCTGCACTCGCCGGCGGGCGAGCTGCAGATTGGGGTGATCGACCGGGAGCGTTTCAGGCAAGGCTGGGAATGGTCTCCATCGCTGGTTAGCTGGATCAAGGCGGAACCGGCGGTGAACGATGCCGTGTCCACAGCCGGTTCCAATTGAATCAGGCTGGGACAAAGTAAACGTCAGTCGGCTTCAACTTGCTGTTGCGCAGGAATTTCGGTTCGACCTTCATCCCGATCCAATCCAGGGAAGCCTGTTCCGGATCCACGCCCATCAAGCGCGTCAGGAAGAGCGTATTGACATCCTCGAATTCGATCAATGCCAGCACGAAGGGAGTCTCGGGCAGGAACTCCTCCGAGCCGAAGAAACATACCGTGAACGCATGAATCTTCGCCGGCCGGTCGGTGATATCGATCCAGTGGGTTTCCTGGCCGTTGTACATATCATGACCGCGCGGCGTGGCATAGGTGTACCCGCTCTGGCTATCCTGCGATGCCAGCAGATGCTTGTTGGTCACCCCCGCGAACCATGGGCTGTCCTGCCCGTACGAATGCAGGTACGTGATGGCGTAGTTCTGTTCGATCTGCAGCGGCGCCATCCGCTTCAGGAATGCGAGTGCATCCGGATCGGTCTCGAGGGGGAACGGGACGCCATGGACGATGTAGCCGCCCAGAGTTTCCGGGCGCTGTTCAGGTAGCCTGGCCATGATTATCCCTCCCGTTCCAGGACGGTCACCGTCACGTAGGTGCCGGTGCCGGCATGGGAATGGATGGCGCCGCGCTGTGCATCCTTGACCTGCAGCGTTGCGTCATCAAAGTGCTTCTTGATCGTGCCCTGCAACTGCCAGATGGCGAAAACGGCCTGCATCAAGCCCGTCGCGCCGACGGGATGCCCGCAGGCGATCAGCCCTCCGGAGGGATTGACCGGACAGACCGGCTTTTCGGGCAGTTTCAAGCCGTAATCCACGCCGGGCATATGCGCCTTGCCGGAGGCGGCAAACGGCCCGCCCTCACCATAACGGCAGAGCCCGAGATCCTCATAGGTCTGGATTTCGCTCGAGGTATAGGCATCATGCAGCTCGATGAAGTCCAGCTCGTGGAGCGGGTCGTGGATGCCGGCGTGCTTGTACGCCATGTTGCCTGCCGTCCGACCGGCGCGGAATGAATGCACGCCTGGATAGCGGGTCCCATGATCCCACAGCCTTTTATAGTAGCCGAGCGTATCGTCGTCGTTTTTTTCCTGTTCGGTCGCGTAATCCCGAATGAAAGTCTCGTAGTCCACATGCGGTCGGTCGGCCATGCGCATGGCGTCCGTCCCACGGCCGATACCCGTAACCCGGACCAGCGGGGTCGTCACACGAGCGCCGGCCTGCTTCAGCTTCTCGAGGCCGGCTTCCGAAGCCAGGATCGTGGCCGCCGCGCCATCAGACATCACGCAGATATCCAATCGCGTGAGGGGCCATGCGACCATCGGGGCCTCGCGCACATCCTGGATGCTGTAGCGGTTGCGCTTCTGCGCGTACGGGTTGTGATAGGCGTTGATGTGATTCTTGACCGAGACATGCGCCATTTGCTCGACGGTCGTCCCGAATTCCTTCATATGCCGGGTGACCATCATGGCGTAGTAGCCGGAGTAGAACCCGCCGACGGGATAATCCCAGGAGGCATCGGAGGCCAGGGCGATGAATTCGTTGCCCTTCCAGGTTTCCACGTGGCTCATGGTTTCAAAGCCATAGGCAACGCAGATATCCATGTGGCCCGAGGCGATCGATTTCCAGGCTTCCTGAAGACAAAGCCCGCCGGTGGCACCGCCGCCTTCCACCCGGTGGCTGGGCTTGGGGCACAGGCCGAGATAATCCTGAGCCATGATGCCGGCCATGAGCTGGCGGGAAAAGTGATCCGAGAAATAGGATGCTACCGAGCCGTCGACGAGCGAAGTAAAGGTTGGAAAATCGATGCCCAGGTCATCGATCGCGTAGTCGTAGGCTTCCTTGACGACAGCCTGGAAAGTCTTGTCCGGCCGGGCTTTGGCAAATTTGGATACCCCGCCGGAGAGGGCATAAACAGGTCGCATGGATGTCATACCTCCTTCGTTGTGCAGCGGCGATCGTTCAGGGATTGTACTCCGGTCAGAATGGGGAGGCAAAATCCGGACAGCGGCGGGCTCCCGTGCCGGGTTTCTGAATTGCCTGGCGAGCGCTGGATGCGCTCAGGCTTCCACCTGCGGGCGTGGTTTCCGGCGCCGGGAGGCAATGGCTGCCAGGCCGATGCTGAGGAAGTAGAGCACGATCATCGGCAGCATAACCAGGCCCATGTTGATCGGATCAACGGTCGGCGTGACGGCCGCGGCCAGGATGGCGATCCCCAGCACGGCAAACCGCCAGCCGCGCATCAACGAGCCGGCATCAACGATCCCCAGCGCGGCCAGGGCGTATATGATGATCGGGAACTGGAAAGCGATGCCGATCCAGAACATCAGACCGGTCACGAAGCGGATGTAGTTGGCCGGGCGGATGGCGGCGCTGATGCCGAGGAAATTGAGCAGAAAGGGAAGGGCGGCCGGGAACATGATGAAGTAGGCGAAGGCTGCGCCCAGGAGGAAAAGTAGAGTAGCGGCCGGGATGATGACCAGAATCGTGATCCGCTCGCGACGTCTCAGGCCCGGGTTCAAGAACGTGAAGATCTCGACGCCGATGTATGGCATGGCGATGGCGATTCCGCACAGCAGCGCCACGCGCATGAAAGCTCCCAGGGATTCGGTCACCTCGATGGCCTGCAGGGCTTCCAGGCCTCCGATGGGGCGGGACAGGAACTCGATCGCCTGGCGGGTGAAGAGCGTGCTGATGATGACGGTCACCACCAGCACGGCGACCGACCGCAGAATGTGACCGCGCAACGCCTCAAGATGGTCCACCAGGACGGAGGGGTGTTCGACGGTTCGGACGAAAACCTCCCCGATCGGCGTATCTTCCGGTT
>JBJYWH010000084.1:0-13368 GCA_046259355.1 Anaerolineales bacterium | reverse complement strand
GCAAGCCCAAGCCAATGAGGATTCTCCCGCCGATTCTGTTCAAGCTCCCAGATCCGACGGTTAATTTCCTGTTTTTGTAGATCGGCTGCTGCCGCCTGTACTGCGGGGGCGAGCATTCCTAACTCGGCCAGGTCATGCTCGGAAAGATCCCGAAGCCGTTCGACGACGGCCCGTTTCTGATCGGTGATCCGTCCTGCCGTTGAAGCACGGGCTTCGGTTAGCGCTCCATCGATATCCACGCCGAGATTTTCGATCGCCTCGATTTGAGCTCGCGAGACCGACATATCGGTTTTGCGCGGCGTAATTATGTTCTCGTTCCTGGAGAGAGCATCGATCATCTCAAAATCGATCGTGACGATCGAATCGGAGCCCACCAGCGGGTCGAGGTAGAAGTCCACGTCGATCGAAGGATCGCTGCTGCGCAGCCCATCCCACCGGATGGCCAAGTCTGACATCCCAGGGGCGGCCGGCTCCTCACCCCCCAGGTTGATCCCCTGCTGGGCCAGGACCAGATCCGCAACGGCGAGCGCCGCCTTGTTTTGAAGCCACTCCAGCCGTTCGTTTCGTGCTGAATCGTCGCCCGCCAGCCGGGAAAGGTCCCGGTTGAGAATCTGGTCGATCCGGTTCAATTCAACGGCTGCTACGGCGGTGATATGGCTCGTCGCCTGACCACGTTTCGCCCGCTGTTCGAGGGCTATCCGGTGCAGGTTGCGAATCTGATTGAATTCTTCCAGGGTCAGAACAGACCGGACTTCAACATTCAGCCCTCTTTCCAGGCAGCTGCTGAATGCCTCCAATCCGCGTGAGGTGCAGGGCAGCGCGATGATCAGGTTCGGGCGATTGATCGTCTGCCATAACGACTCCGCTGCCACAATGAGAGGATCGTCGGGGGTGCTCAGAAGAGGGATCAGTGGAACGGACAGGAAACCTCGGCGACCGTTTGAACGCTCAAAAGCTGGAAGGAGCACTTCCACGAGCTTGCGGATCTCACCGATGAGAAGCCGGGTAAAGATCGCCTCGGGCGGAAGGCCCAGGTGAACCAGGCGCCGGATCCGGCGCCGCCCAGGGCTGGTCGTAAACAAACCCTCCATGCCGCAGGGGAAATCCAGCGCCAGCCCGTCAACCGGGATGCTCTCGATCGAATCCCGCAGTTCATCTGGAAGGATCGAACCTCCTTCCGGGCATTGCAGCCAGATGGAGGTTCCATGATCACGTGCGGCTTCAAACAGATTCACCGATTTGTTGATTTCCCGAAATTTACGGAATACATCCTGCCGCGGCAAGTCAACCGCGGATCGATAACCCGCCGTTTATCCCGAAACCGGCATCCCTGATACTTGCGGGGTCTCTGGTGAACTACCCTTTCCCGAGGAGCGATTTTGCTTCCCGCACGACCCGTTCGGGCGTCAGATCCAGGTCAGCGTATATTTCCTTGTAAGGGGCTGATTCACCGAAGCGGTTAATCCCAACCACGATACCGCCGTCGCCAACCCATCGCTCCCAACCCAGTGTTGCCCCCGCCTCAACGGCAATGCGGGCTTTGACCTTCGTAGGAAGCACACTGTCCCGGTATTGATCGGATTGTTCTTCGAACAATTCCCAGGATGGGAAGCTGACCAACCGTACATTGATCCCCGCGCCAGCCAGGGACTGTGCGGCCTGCATGATCAAGCCAACCTCGGATCCGGTCGCCATCAAGATCAGGTCGGGATCGCCTTCTCCCAGATCAGCGAGCACATAAGCCCCCCGCAGCACACCATCCGCCGGGGCGTATCGGTTGCGATCGATCGTCGGCACATTCTGCCGTGTCAGTGCCAGTGCGGTCGGCCCATCCTGATACTGAAGCGCCGCCAGCCATGCATAAGCAACTTCATTCGCATCCGCTGGACGCAGCACATGCACCTTCGGTATCGCACGCAGCGCAGCCAGCTGTCCAATCGGTTGGTGGGTCGGGCCATCTTCTCCCAGACCGATCGAATCGTGGGTGAAGACATAGATCACACGCACCCCCATCAAACAGGCTAACCTTATTGACGGCCGCATGTAATCCGAGAAGACCAGGAATGTCCCGCCGTAAGGGATCAGCCCGCCGGTGAGGGCCATGCCGTTAAGGATTCCCCCCATCGCATGCTCACGAACGCCAAAGTGAATGTAGCGGGCGCCGGGCTGGTCGGGCGTGAACGCTGACTCGCCCTTGATGTCGGTCTTGTTCGAACCGGTGAGATCGGCTGAACCCCCGATCAATTCCGGCAGCACGCCTGCCAGAGCATTCAGAGTCTTGCCAGAGGAAGCGCGCGTGGCCATACCCTTTTCATCCGGGTCGAAGGCCGGCAGGCTTGTTTTCACCGCGGCGGGCAAATCGCCGGATTGCGTGCGCTCAAATTGAGCCGAGAGCTCAGGATAGGTCTTCCCATATTCTGCTCGCAGGGCGTCCCAATTCGCGCGAGCCTTGCGTCCACCTTCGGTGCAGGCAAGAAAGTGCTCGCGAACGTCGTCCGGCACGAGAAAGCTGGGTTCCTGCGGCCAGCCAAGGTTTTCCTTCGCGCCGGCTAGCTCCTCCTCGCCCGGCGGCTCACCATGCGCCTCGGCTGTATCCTGCTTGGTCGGAAGCCCATAGCCGATGTGAGAGCGGGCCAGGATCAAGGATGGGCGGGGATCTTCTCGAGCTGCGCGCAGCGCCTGATCGATTGCCTGAAGATCATTGGCATCATCAACCCGGATCGTCTGCCAGCCGTATGCGTCAAACCGTCTGGCGCGGTCCTCGGTAAATGTGATTTCCGTGCTGCCATCGATGCTGATGTGGTTGTTGTCGTAAATATAGATCAACCGGCCGAGCTGGAAGTGTCCGGCAAAGGAGGCCGCTTCGGAAGCGATGCCCTCCATCAGATCGCCATCCGAGACAATTCCATAGATGAAGTGGTCGATCAGTGGAAATCCCTCGCGATTGTACACAGCCGCCAGGTGGTCAGCCGCAACCGCCATTCCCACGCCATTCGCAAATCCCTGTCCGAGCGGTCCGGTTGTAGTCTCCACGCCCGTCGTGAGGCCGTACTCCGGATGCCCCGGGGTTTTGCTGCCCAGCTGACGAAAGCGCTTCAGTTCTTCCATCGGAAGGTCATAACCCGTGAGGTGCAGCATCGCATAGAGCAGCATGGAACCGTGACCTGCAGAGAGCACGAAGCGATCGCGATTCGGCCACCAGGGATGCTCGGGATCGTAGCGCATGTGCTGGGTCCAGAGCATATAGGCGACCGAGGCCATCCCCATCGGCAGTCCGGGATGACCCGAGTTTGCTTTTTGCACCGCATCGGCGGCGAGGAAGCGGATGGTGTTAATCGCGCGCTGCTGGAGGTCTTTGGTCTTCATGATTCACCTTTGTATGAATAGCTCTCAGAAACATTCAGGGGACGGAGAGATCCCATCCGGCCCACCTTCGAGGATGATATCACGAAAGGCCGGGTGCCCACATCATGGTCAGCTTAAGATCGTGAATAGCGGTAAAAGACCCGCGGCCGGCCCTACTGACCCAGCCTCTGAATCCAGCCTTTCAGCCCGCGTGTGCATTCGATGCCCAAGCGGTGGTCGACATCTGCTTCACAGAAATTGACGTGGGCTCCGGCCCGCTCCAGCCGTTCGAGGTCACGATGCGCGCGCTCGATCGGAACCAGCTCATCGCGAATGCCGTGGCCCCAGAAGATCTCCATGCCGCCCAGTGAACCCAACGCGCCCCGCGGTACGAAGCCGGCCAGGCAGACTAACGCCCGGGGGTGAACCCGCCCGCTCTCAAGAACGGCAAATGCCAGCGCAGCACCCTGGCTGAAGCCCATCATGATCAGATCCGCAGGATCCAGCCCTTCGGTTCCGGCGAGTTCGTCGATCACGGCAAGGGTGGAATCCACACCCGCCGCGAAATCGGACAACGAGCTCGTCAAGCCTCCGTCACCCTCCACCCATTGGTAGCCGCCTGATCGCAGGGGGTACAGGCCGCGTGGGGCGGCCACGATACGCGCCTCGGGCAGAACGGTCTCGAGGACCCACATCACGTTCTCATCTCCGCTCCAGCCGTGGAGCATGAGAACAGAACGTGCGGGTGCAGAAGGATCGACCTTCAAGCGGAACGGCACACCCCCGGGAGGGGCAGGCCTGAGAATCGGCTCACTCATGGTGGCCTCGCTTCGCGATCCATCCGAACAATGCCAGCAGCAGCACAATCAAGAATACCGGGACAAAGAATGCCAGCATGCAGAGGAGCGAGGTCCGAACGGCTCCTTCTCCGTAAATAAGGAAGATCAACCCATTCCCGACGATAAACAGCAGAATCAGCATTCCCGCAACAAGCCGAATGCTCGTCTGGTTGGCGTACCGTCGTAGATCCCTCCGGAAGCCATCTTCATCCATGGAAGATCGTGAATCCTCAGCCGATCCCCGGAGTGGTCCGGTCATACGCCCCGCTCCGCTGCATCTTCCTTCCCATCCAGTACGTCCATCGCTGGAAACTCGCGCCAGTCCTCCCGGAAGACCAATTCGATGACACGTTCGGCATCTTGAAGCGGATCTTCATCGAACGGAAGGCGGTGTTCGGTAGTTAGGCGGGTCGTCAGGCGAGCGGCGGCATCCCGCACGGATTCGCTGAGAATTTCCTGCTGCTGCAGCCAGCGCAGTGCTTCATAGGCATTCCCACGTTCGGATGGGGATGGATCGCCCGGCAGAATGGAACTCACGGCCCAGCCGGCTGCCCTTCGGGCACACACACGCGCCCGGCCTTCCCTGCCTTCCGACCGGGACGTATGTGCCAGCTCCATCTCGCGCCGTATTCGGGCTTTCAATTGCTCAACACTCACCGGCGTCACCTTCCCGGAGGTTTCATCTTTCCAGCCATCAGGCATAGTATCATGAACGCGCGTGAGGTGTTACGACCTCCGCCCAGGAGGGACGTATGCGATTTACAGGAAAGATCGCGCTGATCACCGGATCCGGCCGGGGCATTGGTCGCGCCACGGCGCTCCAGCTGGCCCAGGAAGGGGCGGATATCGCGGTGAATTTCTTCCGCAACCGGGAACCCGCTGAACAAACGGCCGAGCAGATCCGGCAGCTGGGGCGCCGGGCGGAGGTGATTCGAGCAAACGTCGGTGAACTGGATGATCTTGAGATGCTCTTCGCCGGGGTCGAGCATGCATTTGGGGGGCTGGACATTTTCATCAGCAATGCGGCTTCTGGCTACAATCGACCGGCTCTTGAACAGCGACCAAAGGGCTGGGAGTGGACGATGAATATCAACGCGCGTTCACTGCTCTTTGGCGCACAGCATGCAGCCCGCCTGATGGAAGCTCGAGGCGGCGGTTCGATTGTCTCGCTTTCCAGCCCCGGTTCATTCCGGGTGCTGCCGGATTACATCGTCGTTGGCGCCAGCAAAGCCGCTATCGAGAGTCTCACCCGCTATCTGGCAGTTGAACTCGCACCGCTTGGAATTCGGGTCAACGCCGTATCCCCGGGATTGGTCGAGACCGAAGCCCTGCAGCATTTCCAGGTCCTGCAGGGTGACAATGACCTGATCGAGCACGCGCGCGCAGCGACACCCGCCGGGCGTCTGGTCACACCGGAGGATGTCGCCAACCTGGTCGCATTTCTCTGTTCGGAAGAGGCAGAGATGATACGCGGACAGACGATCCTGCTGGACGGCGGCTACAACCTGCCCGCCGAACTCATCGGCTCCGCGCAATAACCCCAGAGTGTGAGCCGTTAGAACTCGACGTTCGAGGTATCGCGCGAGATATGTGCCATAAACTCGTTGCGCGTGGACTGGTTTTCTTTGAACGATCCGCACATGAAGCTCGTCACCATGCGGGCGTTGGCCTTCTTCACCCCCCGCATCTTGGCGCATAGGTGCACACCTTCCAGCACAACCGCCACGCCGTGTGGGTGCAGGGCAGCCTGCAGGAAATCGTGGATCTGGCGCGTCATCCGTTCCTGCACCTGCAGTCGGCGCGCGAACAGGTCCACCACGCGCGGAATCTTGGAGAGCCCAATGACCTTTCCATTCGGGAGATAGGCGACGTGCGCCCGCCCGATGAATGGAAGCATGTGGTGCTCACAGAGGCTGTAGAACTCGATGTCGCGCACGATCACCATCTCGTCGTAATCGACATCAAAGAGCGCGTCATTGATTAATTTGTACGGGTCGACCCGGTAGCCGGCAAGCAGTTCATCGTACATGCGCGCCACGCGCTCGGGCGTCCGCTCCAGACCCTCCCGGTCGATGTCCTCCCCAAACGCATCCAGCAGCATTCGAACAGCCTGCTCGATCTCGGGACGGGCGACCCCCACTCCACTCAGCAATTCTGCAGCCGCTTCAATATTATGCATGAGGCCCTCCATTGTGTGCTGATTTTCGCATCCTACCACAACTGCCTTCGGAAGCGTATTCGGTTTGGCGGGAATTTTCAATCCAGCTATTCTGGGTACAATAGCGGGCAGGAACCGATCATCACCTTCATTAATGATGCAGTAGAGAGCACTCTCGTCAACGCGGAGAAGAAAGCATGGCATCGGACCAGATCGAGATCAGGGACTTGCTGCTCCGAGGGATCATCGGCATCAACGATTGGGAGCGTGAAAAGAAACAGGACATCCTGATCAATATCACGCTCTTCGGAGATCTTGCGCCGGCGGGAGATAGCGATCGTATCGAAGATACGATCAACTACCGCACCCTCACCAAAGCCGTGATCGAACATGTCGAATCGGTGGGGCGCTTCACGGTCGAAGCCCTCGCCACCGATATCGCCCGGCTGTGCCTCGAAACGCCCGGTGTGGAACGTGCGCGGGTGCGTATTGAAAAACCAGGCGCACTGCGCTTTGCGCGCTCTGTGGGTGTCTGCATCGAACGGAGCGCGTCCGACCTTGGATGAGAAAGCCTATATCGCGCTCGGTTCCAATATCGACCCCGAGCAGAATATCGTTCGCGCCGCACAAGCGTTGAAGGCGCTGGGGACGATTCTCGCTACCTCGCGCGTGTACCGCAACGAGGCGATCGCTCCGCAACCCCAGCCGGAGTACCTCAACGCGGCCGTGCTCCTGCTGACTGACCGGACTCCCGAGCGTCTCCGCCTGGATCTGCGCGACATTGAAACGGAGTTCGGCCGTGTGCGCACGGAGGATAAATACGCCCCCCGAACGATCGATCTCGACCTTTGCCTGTACGGCTCCCTGATCCTCAACACGGAGAGGCTGACCCTGCCCGATCCTGAGATCACCACCCGGGCCCATCTGGCGGTAACCCTGGCCGAACTCAATCCAGATTACCTGCTGCCGAACGCGGATGAAAGCCTGAGTTCCATCGCCGTACGGTTGAGAGAGACGACCCACCTGATTCTTGAGAAGGATCTCTCCCGACGCCTTGCCGGGCTGATGGGCTGAGATGCCCAAACCCATAGCGCAGCTGGAGGGCTGATGCCGCAGAAACGCGCGGATGTTGTCATTTGCGGTGCCGGAATCGCCGGTATTTCTGCCGCATTTCACCTGATCCGGCAAGGTGCGGTGCCAAAGATCTTACTGGTCGATTCGCGCCCTCCCCTCACGCTGACCAGCGACAAGTCGACCGAGTGCTACCGGAACTGGTGGCCCGGACCGGGCGACGCCATGGTGGGCTTGATGAACCGCAGCATCGATTTGCTGGAAACAATGGCTGAAGCCAGTGGGAATGTCTTCCACATGAACCGCCGCGGCTACTTGTTTGCGACGGCGAACCCCAACCGAGTCCCGGACTTCATCCACCAGGCCGAGGAGGCAGCCCGTTTCGGTGCCGGACCACTTCGAATTCACGACGGCCGGAAACAAGGCTCACCCTACCGGCCGCTCCAGGAACAGGGTTATGAAGACCAGCCCGACGGCGCCGACCTGATCCTGGATCCACAGCTGATACGCGAGCATTTCCACTATCTGGCACGCGATACGGTTGCCGTGATACACCCTCGCCGCTGCGGCTGGTTCTCAGCCCAGCAGCTGGGAACGTACATGCTGCAGGAAGCACGGGCGTCGGGCGTGGAGCTGATCGAAGGGCAGGTCGAGCAGGTCAAGCTGGAGGCGGGATGCGTCGCCGAAGTCCGGCTGTCAACCCCATCCGGTGGGATGGCCGTCAGCACGCCGAACTTTGTGAACGCCGCCGGACCCTACCTGGGTGACGTCGCCCGCCACTTCGGTGTGGATCTTCCGCTCTATACCGAACTGCATGCCAAGATTTCGATCCATGATCACCTCGGGCTTTTCCCACGCGACGCCCCGCTCTTGATCTGGGCTGACGAACAGAAGCTGAATTGGCGTCACGATGAGCGGCAGGCGATCGCGGAGGCCGGCGATCTGGGCTACCTGCTGGAGACCTTCCCGCAGGGAGTTCATGCCCGGCCGGAGGGGCCGGATGACAGTCCGATCGTTTTGATCCTCTGGACCTATGACATGAAGCCGGTCCCGCCGCGGTTCCCGATCCAGACCGATCCCAATTATCCCGAGATCGCCCTGCGGGGTCTGGCGCGCATGATTCCCGCCCTCCAAACCTACTTCGATCAACCCCCGCGGCCGTACATCGACGGGGGCTATTACACCAAAACACGCGAGAACCGACCGCTCATCGGACCGCTGCCGGTCGAAGGAGCCTGGGTCATCGGCGCACTGTCCGGATATGGGCTCATGGCGGGTCCGGCCAGCGGTGAGCTGCTTGCCATGCACCTTTGTGGGAATATGCTGCCGGATTACTCGACCTGGTTCCTGCTTGAGCGGTACCAGGATCCCTCCTATCGGGTGCTGCTCGAAAATTGGGGCGAAACAGGGCAGCTCTGATCTTCGGATTCAAGCCAACCATCCGATCAGAGCAATCCACCACCTTCCAGGATCGATCGAAGCTGCTTGACCTCTCCGGCTTCGAGCGGCAGCAGCGGCGGCCGCGGCGATCCACCGTAGAAACCCAGCATATCGAGAGCGGCCTTCAACCCCGGGACCCCATAACGCACGGTCACGGCATTGTTCACCGCAATGAGAGGCTGCTGGATCATGCGAGCCGATTCGTAGTCACCTTCTCGAGCCAGGGAAAGAATTCGACAAACCTGCTCGGGAGCGATATTCGCCAGCGCCGGTACGCCCCCCACCGCACCCATTGCGATCGCGCCCAGCAAGCTGCTCGCTGAACCGGACAGCACCTGAAACCCCTGCCGGGAACGATGGCAAACCTCGCCGATCTTGGCCACATTGCCTGAGCTGTCCTTCACGCCGATGATGTTGCGGTGCGCACTCAGCTCAACGATCGTCTCGACCGGCATGTCGATCCCGGTGTTGGCCGGGACATTGTAGAGCAGGACCGGCAGGGGAGATTGATCGGCGATCGTGGTGTAGAAAGCGACCAGCGTTCGATGGTCCATCTTCGACTTGTAGTAGGAAGGGGTAACCACTAGCACGGCATCGGCTCCAGCCTGGGCCATCGCTTCCGTCAGCTCGAGTGTCGCTCGGGTTGAGTGCATGCTTGAACCTGCAATAATCCGGCGATCCCTGGCGGTATGGGAGCGCATGAACTGCACCATTTCGATCCGTTCTGCGCCGCTCTGCGACACGTATTCGCCGTTCGATCCCCCGACGACATAACCGCCAAACGGAGCCGCCTCCCAGCGCTCCAGGTTCCTGGCCTGCGCTTCGAAGTCAATCGCACCGTCCTCATCGAATGCCGTCGGAACCGGCGGAAAGATGGCCGCCAGATCCAGGTCGCTGGATGTCATTGGTCTCCGCCTCCGGACGCGCCCTGATTGAAAGCTTCGACGGCCTCTTGAATGGCGGATCGAATCCGCTCGTCGGGGATCGCGTCGATCGAGGTGAAGCGTTCGGAGTTAACCCAGATCTCCAGATCTCCTCCACGCCCCGTGCCGAAGTCGAGCCGGACGCCGGCCAGATCGGCATGCTTTCTCAAACGCTCCTGGGCCAGCGCTTCTATCGTCTCGGCCGCCGGGCTGGCGATTTCCTCTTCGCCGCCGGGAGCCTTGAGCCTCCCAGTCGATGCGGGCTCGGCGCCCGGGGCAGCCGCCCTCGAGGTGCGCGGCGCACGACGCGAGCTGATGAAATACGCCCCGAGCAGCAGCAAAAGCAGTGCAGCGAGAATGATGATGGCGAACGTCAGCGGATTCGAAGCCAACGACACGGGATGCTCCTCTCTGGCAAGCTACGCTTCCTGCACAAGCACGGCTCTGGCCGGCGCGCCTTCGCTGCCGACGAGTTTCAGAGGCAGGCAGTAAAACCCATACCAGCCCGGCTCCACGACCGAAAGGTTCAAACCTTCAACCACTACGATTCCCGCGGAGAGCAGTTTCTGGTGTGTGGGAATGCTGTCTTGAAATGGCGCCACAGAGAGATAATCGACCCCGAACAGTTGGATGCCTGTCTCAACCAGCCAATCAGCCCCATCGGCGCTCACCGCAAGAAATGATTCATTGAACTCGCGTTCGTCCCGGCGCCAGAGTTCAGAATTGGATGTTTTCAGCAGCAGGCGCGAAGCCCCGGTTGGGATCTTCGCCTCCTCAAATGCCTTCCGATCGAGGTGATCCTGTGTGCCGAATTCAACCACATAGGCCCGGCCCATGAAGAGGCTCAAATCGAGTTCATCAATCGCCGCACCGGCCTCGATGAAGTGCAGCGGCGCGTCAACATGCGTTCCAATGTGAACGCCGCCAGCCATGCGCGAGACATTGGCGGCCGAATCTTCTCCGATGCTCTGGACCCGTTCGAGCTGAAACGCGGGATCTCCGGGCCAGACCGGCATGTGGGGGTGCAGAGGAAGGGATATATCGATGATCTTCAAGGTCAGCTCCTTTCGCGTATTATAGATGAGAATGCCTGGCCGCCGCTCATGGTTTCAACCTATAATCTTCCCATTCTCACCCTCGGGAGGCAGCATGACCAACACCGCTCAGATCGACCGCGCCATTCAGGAAAATCTTGAACACAACCTGGCCGAATTGGCGAAGCTGTGCGCACAGCCCAGCATCGCAGCGCAGAACCTCGGTCTGGAAGAATGTGCCCAACTCACGGCAGAACTGCTCCGGCGGCGTGGCATCGAAGCGGAGGTCATCCCCACTCACGGAGCGCCGATTGTCTATGGCCATCGGCAAGGACGCTCCGACCGGACGCTGCTGTTCTACAACCATTATGACGTCCAACCACCCGAGCCGCTCGAGTTGTGGACGACGCCACCCTTCGAACCGCAAATCCGTGACGGGCATATGTACGCGCGCGGCGTCAGTGACGACAAGGGACACATTATCTGCCGGCTTGCCGCGCTCGATACCCTGCTCGCCGTCGACGATGAGCTGCCCTGCAGTGTGAAATTCATCATCGAGGGCGAGGAGGAAACCAGCAGCCTGCACCTGGCAGAATTCATTCGTGATCACCTCGAGTTGCTTCAAGCCGACGCGTGCCTGTGGGAATTTGGCGGGGTGGATTACGATGGTGTGCCGATGCAGTATGCAGGTTTGCGCGGCATCTGCTATGTCGAGCTGAACGTGAAGACCGCCAGCCGCGATGCTCACTCCGGGTTGGGAGGTTCGATCTTCCCGAACGCCGCCTGGCGCCTCACCTGGGCGCTCAACAGCTTGAAGGGGCCGGATGAACGGATCCGCATTCCGGGTTTTTACGACCGCGTACGCTCACCTTCCGATCTCGACCTCGAACTGCTCGCCTGCATTCCCGATACCTCCACCGATATCCTTGAGCGCTATGGATTGGCGGGATTCATCAAGGGAATCCAGGGCGGCCTTGCGCTGGAGCGTGAAGCGATCTTCTCGCCCACCTGCACCATCTGCGGGCTGAACTCGGGTTACCAGGGCGCGGGAATCAAGACCGTGCTTCCGGCAGCCGCCAGCGCCAAGGTCGATTTCCGGCTCGTCCCCGATCAGGATCCGGAGGAGGTCGTGCTGCTGCTGCGCAACCATCTGGATGCGGGAGGTTTCGAGGACGTGGAGATCACGTACCTGGGCGGCGATCCGGCGGCACGTACCCCGCTCGATGATCCGTTTCTTCATCTCGTCGTCAAGAGCGCCCGCGAGGTCTACGGAGTCGAACAACGCGTTGTCCCCATGTCCGGCGGGTCCGGGCCCAACCATCCTTTTATCCATGATTTGAAGCTGCCGGTGGCGACAGCCGGGATCGGCTCCCCCTCCGGCAACGTCCATGCGCCGGACGAGAACATCTCGATCGAGAACTTCGTGAACGGCGTACGGCATACGGCACGCATCCTGGACCGCTTCGCGGCCGAGGGTGGCCAGGAATAAAGGCGGAGTCCGGGCCGGTACGGAAGCCATCCGCCCGGTCCCGAGCGAAGTCCTCCCGGCGCGCCAATTCCCGCCACCGGCACCTAACCTGGCACGTCCAGGGGTGGGCTTTTTTTCTCGGCCGCAAGAGAAGAAGCCTCGTCTTGCGTGATTCTCCTTGATCGACCCTCGGGCATGGGCTATAATCCATCGCGTCGATCGGGGCGTAGCGCAGTCCGGTAGCGCACTTGCATGGGGTGCAAGGGGTCGGCGGTTCAAATCCGCCCGCCCCGACTGAAGACCGCCAATGTTTTTTGGCGGTCTTTCGCTATAGTTTGAACTGTGATCCTTATACCTCAACGAGACTAGGAATGATTCCCCTCCTCGATCCGTGTTTGGAGTAACATGATTCTCCGAGGATAATGCATTCCGGCTGCATGAAGATTGAATCCAACCTTGTTGAAACGTATTGAGATTCCGAAGGGAAGATGAGCTAACGGTGGAATTTATCGCCACAAACCTTCTGGAGATCACCAACGTCGAGTATCAAAAACCGGCACTCTGACTCGTGTCGAAAATTGAGGAGCTGCACCATGGATTTCGAGCAAATTCAACAGGCCGTACTGCGCGGCGATGCTTCTTTCGTCGCCGAGAACGTGAAGGTGCTCCTGGATCAGGGCGTCGGTGCCGGGGAAATTCTCAACCTCGCACTGGTTCCGCCCATGGTCGAAATCGGCAACCTGTATGAGCAGGGAGAAGTCTACGTCCCCGAAATGTTGATCGCGGCACACGCGATGAAAGCGGGCATGCAGGTGCTGCGGCCGGAACTGGTCAAAGCCGGGGTTGAACCGCTGGGCCGGGTGGTGATCGGAACGGTGCAGGGCGACATCCATGACATCGGCAAAAACCTGGTCGCGATGCTGCTGGAAGGAGCCGGATTCGAGATCACCGACCTGGGCGTCGACAACTCGCCCGACGAGTTCATCGCGGCTGTCAAAGGCGGCGCACAGATTCTCGGCATGAGCGGCCTGCTCACAACGACCATCCCCTCCATGCCGCGGACGATCCAGGCTCTGAAGGAAGCCGGCCT
>JBJYWH010000083.1:0-8001 GCA_046259355.1 Anaerolineales bacterium | reverse complement strand
TGTCGTTCACGTGCCGGGTTCGAGTGACTTCAGGCGCGAGATCATGGCCTCCACTACGAAGGCTGACGATGTGCTGCGGGTCTTTGAGAGCCTGCGCCAGGTCCGCCAGGAGATCGAGGTTACGAAAGGACGCATTCAATACTTCGAGCAGTCGGCCCGCCTTTCGGCCGTCAGCGTCGATCTGCTGCCGGATGTCGTCTCCCAGCCTCTCAAGATCGGCCGTTGGCAGCCGGAAGGCACCGCCAAGGATGCCGTGCAGGCTTTGATCAACGTGCTGCGCTTCCTGGCCGATGCCCTGATCGTGATCGTAATCCTCGTCGTGCCGGTCGTCTTCCTGCTCTTGATCCCGGTCTGGATCCTCCGGCGCTTGATCCTGCGACGCCGGGCACGCCGGGCGGCAAGCAGCCCGAAGGAATAACATCGACTCGATGCCTACCATCCCCGGGCAGGTGCGGGACAAACCCGCCCCTGCCTGCTCGCATAATTCGCGAGAATCCAAAGGGGCGACCGGCCGGTCGCCCCTTTGGATTGATTAATCCGGTGGTGACACGGCACCACCGTGACCCTGCCATTCGAATACATCCGTTGTGCATACAGAGCCAGCCAGCTGAAATCTACCGATCGGCTGCGTTGATCATCCTCCGGCACCGATCTTCTCGCGCACCCGGACTGCCAGCTCCCCGAATTGCTGGGTGTAGGTCAGATCGATCGTGCGCGGTCGAGGCAGGTCGATGGAAAGGTTTAGAAGCACCGAGGCCGGCCGCTCGCTGAGCACGATCACCCGATCGGCCAGCAGCACGGCCTCGGAAATTGAATGCGTCACCATCAGGACTGTCGACTGCTGTACGTCCCAGATTCGCATCAGCTCGATCGCCATCCGCTCACGCGTCAGCGCATCGAGCGACCCGAACGGTTCGTCCAGCAGCAGCACTTCGGGGTCGTGGACCAGAGCCCGGGCGATCGCCACGCGCTGAGCCATACCTCCCGAAAGATCGCGCGGGTAGCTCGACTCGAATCCACTCAATCCCACCAGGTCGATCATCCGACCTGCCTGTTCCCGCATCGGCGCCGCGGCGGTGCCCTGCAGTTCCAACGGCAGGTAGATGTTTTCCAGCGCCGTCCGCCAGGGCATCAGGTTGGCCTGCTGAAAGACAAAACCAATCCGGCGCCGAGGCCGGTCAACCTGCTCATCTCCGAAACACACTTCACCGCTGGAGGGCTGCTGCAGACCTCCCAGGATTCGCAGCAGCGTTGTCTTCCCACAGCCCGAGGGGCCGACAATGCAAACGAACTCGTGCTCAAAAAGCTCCAGGTCGACGCCGTCCAGCACGCGCAAGCCGCCATTCCCGTTCGGGAAGGTCATCGCCAACTTCGACGCGAAAAGGGTCGGCCGGTCCATCGTTATTGTGAACTGTCGGGCAGGAAGGAATTCGTGAAAGCCTCCTCCAATGGAAGGGGCGCCTCCATCAGGCCCATCGAGAGCAGCACCTGCTGCATGTTCTCCCAGGCGGCAGGTTGGGAATAACCCAGCGGGTCGCTCAACCAGAACCCGATGCTCGTATCGAGCACCTGGCGCTGCACCTGCTGATCGGCTTCCTTCAACCCATCGACGTAGTCGCCAGCAACCTGGAAGGCCATATTGGGGTCTTCGATCGTTGCCTTCAGACCGGCCAGGAATGCGGCGACCATGCGCCGGACGGTCTCGGGATGATCCTCGATCATCTTCTCGCTGGTGATCAAACCGTTGGATGCCAGGTGAACGTAGTCGGCCACCCGGAAGACGTTCACCGGGATGCCGAGCTTTTCGAGCTGGATCGGCTCGTTGTTGGCATAGACCACGACGGCATCTTCAAGCCCCTGGCTGAGAGCCTCAACCTGGGTGTAGCCGATGGAATCAAGCTGTACTTCATCCAGGGGAACGCCGGCAGCCTCCATCAGCGCTTCATAGCCAATATAGGAAGCGCCGAACAGCCCCGGCAATCCCACCCGTTTCCCCACCAAATCCGCAGGGCCTTCGATTCCCAGCGAACTGCGGGCTGCGATCGCCACCGGGTAATCCTGCCACCAGGCAAACACGTACACCACGGGCAATCCCTGGGCACGCGCCAGCAGCACCTGTTCTCCGGATACGATCGCAAACGGTATCTCCCCTACCCCCACGAGCTGAACAGCCTCCGTTTCGGGCAGATGCTGGAACTCGACCTCCAGCCCCTGCTGGGCGTCGAAACCGAGCGCATCCATCACATACATCGGCGCGAACTGCACATCCGGGCGGTAGCCCATGGTCAGAGTCACAGGTTCCAGTTCCCCGGAAGTTGGAGACGAGACCGCTGACCCACCACAGGCGGTTAGCACCATGGACAGCAACACGGGCAGGACAAGTGCATGCGTTTTCATCATTGTTTTCACTCTCCTATCGATCCGGTGCATCCGCCTGCCAGGCGAGCAGCATCCGTTCGAGCAGCGTGACGCAGCCGTAGATCGTCAATGCCATCAGGATCAGCATGAAAACCGCCACGTAAACCAGCGTCGTGTCATATACTCCCCGCCCGATGTTGATCAGCAGCCCCAGGCCTTCATCCGCACCGACCACCTCACCGACCACCGCGCCGATCACGGAAAGCGTCGCTCCGATCTTGAGCCCGCCCAGCAGGACCGGCATGGCGGCTGGAAGTTCGAGACGGGTGAAGATCTGCCAGCGGTTGGCGCGCAGCGAGCGCATCAAATCATAGAGGTCGTCCGGGACCGAACGCACCCCGACGATCGTATTGATGATGATCGGGAAGAAGACGATGAGTGCGCTGATCATGACTTTGGAAAGACGACCCGGGCCGAACCAGATGACCAGCAGCGGGGCAATCGCAACGATCGGGATCGATTGGGAGGCCACGATATAGGGGGCGAGTAATTTTTCCAGTGCGGCTGACTTCGCCAGGCCGTAGCCCAGGATCGTCGCGAGCGAAAAACCAAGCGCCAGGCCACCCAGCACTTCAAACAACGTGGCGCCGGAATTCCGTACCAGCGAACCGTCCCGCAGCGCAGCCAGGAACCGGAGGAAGACCGCCTGAGGAGAGGGCAGGATAAAGGCTGGCAGCCCACCCCAGCGGGCGATCGCCCACCACAGGGCGATACCCGCCAGCAGGGCAAACGGAAACAGCCAGAGCGATGCACCGTGCTGGATGCTCCGCTGCAGCCTGCGCTGTCGATTCGCTTCCGGCTTCTGGCCTGCCATCCGGTCTCCTAAGACGAATGCCCCGAACGACATCGGGGCATGGCTGAGGAGACGGCGCGCCGCTTCATTCAAACACACGCCCCGAAGGTTGAACTTCGGGGCGGCTGGAATCGAGCGCGTATGCGCGAATCTCGTCGCCTTCTCCTATCCGGACTATACCGTCGGCCCCGGAGTTTCACCGGATCGTGCGCAATCTGCGCTTGCGGGCTGTACCGCCGATCGGGAATTGGGTGTCACCACCCTCACCCTGCCCCGAAGGCATGTGATCGATTGACACCAAGATTATACGTCAGAACAGGTTCTGCGGACGAACTCCTGGGCGGACTGAATGTCATCGCCCGGCACGCCGATGATCCTGATTGAGAAGAACACCGGCCGGGAATACGCCCGGCCGGTGTGGATGCCACGTAGTGCTGTCGCGGGTAGTTTCGTGGAGTTTCAGACGTTCAGCTCCTTCATGTCCCCGGTCGTCATGAAGATGACCCTCTCCGCGATGTTCGTCACGCGGTCGCCAATTCGCTCCAGATTGTGGGCGCACCATAACAAGTATGTGGCGCGCTCAACGCTGTTCGGCCGCAAGGCCATGATCTCCACCAGCTCATCGAAGATCGCCCGGTACAGGTGGTCCATCTCCTCGTCGCGCCCCGCAATCTCACGCGCTTTCGGGGCGTCACGCGTGATGAATGCATCCAGGCTCTCCCGCAGCATGGTTCGGGAAAGCTGTGCCATGCGGGGAATATCGATCAGGGGTTTCAGCAGAGGCTCGTCGCCCATGCGAATAACGGTCTTGGCGATCCCGGAGGCGTGGTCACCCATGCGTTCCATGTCGACCACGATGTTCATCGCTGCCACAACCGCCCGCAGATCGCCGGCCGTCGGCTGCTGGGTCGCGATCAAGGTCAGGCAGGCTTCTTCGACGGTGAAGCGCAACTGGTTGATCTTTTCATCGTCCTCGATCACCTGATGGGCCAACTGCTGATCGCGTGCTTGCAGACTTTGAAGCGCGTTCGCAATCGCCTGATCGACCATATCGCCGAGCTTCAGGATGTCATCGACGATTTCTTTAAACTCCCGATCGTAGGTTGCACGCAATCCGCTGGACATACCCGACTCCTCAACCCCGTCAGCCGACTCGACCCGTGACGTAGGCTTCCGTGCGCTCCTGCTTTGGACGGGTGAAAATCGTACCCGTCTCGTCGAATTCGACCAGTTCTCCCAACCAGAACAAGCCCGTCCGATCGGACACCCGTGCAGCCTGCTGCATGTTGTGCGTCACGACAACGATCGTGTAATCCTGTTTGAGCTGGCTCATCAGATCCTCGATCTCGAGGGTGGCGATCGGGTCGAGGGCGGATGTCGGCTCGTCCATCAGGATGATCTCGGGTTCGACCGCCAGGACACGTGCGATGCATAGACGCTGCTGCTCCCCCAGCGAGAGGCCGAGGGCGTCTTCGTTCAATCGGTCCTTCACCTCTTCCCAGAGCGCGGCTTGAATCAGAGAGCGCTCGACAATCTCCTCCAATTCGGGCCGGCTGGCCGTCAATCCCAGAATGCGAGGGCCAAAGGCAACGTTATCGAAAACTGGCTGCGGGAACGGGTTGGGTTTTTGAAAGACCATCCCGACTTTCTGCCGCAGGTCGACCGGGTCAAGGTCAGAGCGGTAGATATCCACGCCATCGATCAGCACCTCCCCGTCGACATGGGTGCCGGGAATCGTATCGTTCATGCGGTTGAGACAGCGCAGGAAGGTCGATTTTCCACAGCCGGAAGGGCCGATCAGCGCCGTGATCTCGCGCGCGTTCATATCGATCGTGATGTTGCTCAGCGCGCGAACTTTTCCGTAGTAGAAATCGAGCGAACGAACAGCGATCTTGGGGTTTTCACTCGCCGGCATAGCCGCATTGTACACCAACTCGTGGGCGCTATCCCGCGCGCTGATTGGCCGTTTGGCCTCCCCTCCGGGACGCGTATAATCAGCATGCGATGAAGCCATTCAGGCAGTTGCTTATTACGGCAGCCCTGCTCGGGTTGGCCCTTTTTTCGTCGGCATGCCAGCCGCGGACCCCGGCCGAATCAGCCTCCGGCACGGGCGGAACGATTGAGAATAAGGGCTCGGATACGATCGTCAATCTGGCGCTGGCATGGGCCGAAGCCTACCAGCAGGTACAACCCGATATTCGGATCTCGGTCACCGGCGGTGGCTCCGGGACGGGTATCGCCGCCTTGATCAACGGTACCGTCGACATCGCCAACGCCTCCCGAAAGATCAAGCCCGAGGAGGAACAGGAGGCGCAGGCGAATGGAATCACGCCGGTCGAGTTCGTCATCGCCCGGGATGCCATTGCGATCATCGTCAATCCGGAGAACCCTGTCTTCCAGCTCACCCTGCAGCAAATTTCCGATATCTACAGCGGCAGGATCAACAACTGGCGAGAGGTTGGCGGCGAAGATCGTCCCATCGTGCGCCTGTCGCGCGAAACCAATTCCGGCACGCATGTCTACTTTCTCGAGAATGTCCTGCGGCTCGGCCAGAAGGAGAATCACACCCTTTTCTCCACCGACACGCTGCTGCTACCTTCTTCGGAGGGAATCACCGCCGAAATCCGCCAGAATCCAAACGCCATCGGATATGACGGCCTCGGGTATGTTACCGACGAGGTGAAAGTCGTCGCCGTGTCACCCGGGTCCGGAAGCCCCTATGTCATACCTTCGGCGGAGACCGTCAACAATGGCGAATACCCGATCGCCCGCGATCTCTACATGTATACCGCGGGCGAACCCCAGGGTGTGGTTAAAGAGTATCTGGCGTGGATTTTCTCACCCGAAGCGCAGCGAATCGTTCAGGAACTCGGCTTCGTGCCGCTCAAGGACTGATAACCCATGCGGACCAGGAATTTCGGCGAAGTCCTCATCACCGTCTTGATTAGAACGACCGGGTACTCGGCCATCCTGTTCGTCACGATGATCTTCATCTTCCTGCTGCGCGAGGGCGCTCCAGCTCTGACCGAGGTGCCGTTTGCTAATTTCCTGCAGTTGCGCTGGTACCCGATCGAGGACTACTTCGGCATCCTGCCGCTGATCGGAGGCAGCCTGCTCGTCACGTTCGGCGCGGCGTTGTTCGCCGTCCCTCTCGGCATCGCCTGCGCCGTCTTCATCGCCGAGATCGCACCCCGCTGGACGCGTGAGATTCTCAAGCCGCTGGTGGAAGTGCTCGGGGGCCTGCCCTCGGTCATGCTGGGCTTTATCGGCATCCTGGTGATCGCACCCGCCATACGCACCCTGCTCAATATACCCACCGGATTGACCGCCTTCACCGGGGCTTTGCTCCTGGGGGGTATGGCCATTCCCACGATCGTCAGCGTGGCCGAGGATGCGCTGGATGCAGTCCCCCGAACCTACCGTGATGCGGCGCTTGCGATGGGTGCCACGCGCTGGCAGACCATCTGGCGCGTCACCCTGCCTGCCGCCCGGTCGGGCGTGCTCACCGCGGTCATGCTGGGTGTCGGTCGCGCCATCGGGGAAACGATGACCGTCATGATGGTCACCGGCAACGCCCCGGTCTTCCCAACCGCTCTTTCCAACCTTTTCAAGCCCGTTCGGACAATGACGGCAACGATCGCGGCCGAGATGGGCGAGGTCGCCAACGGCAGCGTTCATTACCATGTCCTCTTCTTTATCGGCATTGCACTGTTCTTAATCTCACTCATTGTCAACCTGGCCGCAGCCAGCGTCGTCTTCCGGCAGCAGAAGCGGGCCGAACGCATTCTTTCCTGATGACAGGGAAAGGGATTATGCAAGCCACGATCGATTCGGAAAAGGCGCGCGGAGCGTCTGCCGCCCGCCGCAAACTGGTGGAACGTCTGGGCTTTGCCGGGATGTCGCTCGCCGCCCTGCTGACAGTCGTCCCAATCGTGCTGGTAGTGGTGCATATCTACTCCAACGGGCTGCCGGCGATATCCTGGGAGTTCCTCACCGCCATGCCGCGTGATGGCATGCGCGCCGGCGGCATCCTGCCCGCGATTGTCGGCACCTTCTGGCTGACACTGGGCACTGCCGTTATCGCTGTCCCGCTCGGGGTCGGAGCCGCAATTTACCTGTCCGAGTACGCCCCCGACAACCGCTGGACCCGCACCATCCGCATCGCCATCATCAACCTGGCCGGCATCCCTTCCGTCGTGTACGGCCTGTTCGGGCTTGGATTGTTCGTACTTTTCCTGCATTTCGGCACCAGCCTGTTGGCCGGATCGCTCACGCTGGCGATCATGACGATCCCGGTCATTATCAGCACGACCGAGGAGGCGCTGCGGGCCGTGCCGAACAGCTTCCGCGTGGTTTCGATCTCGCTCGGCGGCACCCAGTGGCAGACGATTCGAAAGGTGGTGCTGCCCCAGGCATTGCCGGGTATTCTGACCGGCGTGATTCTCGGCCTCGAACGGGCAGCCGGCGAGACCGCACCCATCCTTTTCACCGTGGCCGCCTTCTTCTTGCCGCGCCTGCCGCACTCCATTTTCGATGCCAGCATGGCGCTGCCCTATCACCTCTTTGTGATCTCAACCCAGGTTCCGGGGATGCCGATCCAAATTCAGTACGGTACCGCTGTTGTGCTGCTCACCTTCGTGCTGGGCATGAATGCCGTCGCAACGGTCATCCGCTCCCGGGCAAGGGCGCACCGTCAATGGTAGAACAAACCGGCATGTCTCAGCAGACGTTCGACGATCGATCGATCAAGATCAGGATCGAAGATCTGTTCGTTTCCTATTCCGATGGGA
>JBJYWH010000082.1:0-2962 GCA_046259355.1 Anaerolineales bacterium | reverse complement strand
GCAGAAATGCCCGTTCTGTGCAGAATGGGTCGAACGCGGCATCGAACGATGCCCGCTATGCGGCAAGGATATCAGCTCCTCCACCCCTTTCAGCGTTCCGGCCGAGGAGGTTGAACAGGCCTCCGATCTCTTCAGCCGACTGCGCCAGTCTGCTGTCTCGCACGATACCTTCGATGATGAGCTTGAAAACGAGATCCCAGACGAATCTCGAACGGAAGATTCGTATACCGAGCCTGATTTGAAACACGAGAGTGAAGTTCTGCAAACGGGACGATCAAGCTCTTGGTTTGAACGCATGCGCAGGCCCTCGGAAACGAAATCCACCGAGCAAGATGAAGGCCTGGCTGTCCTGCATGACCGGCGCATCGATCTGCATCAGGATTACGCCCCGCCGGAAGAACGGCAATCGCCGGAGGAAGAGCCAGGCGAACCCGTGGCCTCACGCCTGGCGAAAGCCGGCGGGAGCATCGTGCGTGGGCTCCTGATCCTGGTTACGGCCCTGGTCTTGGTAGCCGTCGGGGTGCTCGGCTATCAACGCATCCGGGCTTCCGGTCTGCTTGCAACCCAGCCGAGTGAAACCCCGCAGCTTACTTCGACCGTCATCGAGAGCACCGAATCCGCTTCCACGTTGACCCCGACCAATCCGGGGGGCACGCCGGGTGTACTCCTTCCCACCCTGCCAGGCACCCGAAAACCCGATTGCATCTCCTGGGATCAGATTACGATAGGTATGGCCGGTGAGACGGTCTGTGCCTATGGCAAAATCAAGCGCTGGTTCGAGGTATCGGATATCCCCTACGTTGCGATCTTCAGTGAGCAGCCGGGCACATTTGCTTTCATCGATCGCGAGCAAACGTATCCTGACTTCCGCCCCGGGACCTGCTTAACTGCAGAGGGGATCATAGAAATCATGCGAGCCACGCGTCCGTTCATCGATGTCAAGGGCAACCTGCAGGAATGCGGCCCTGAAATACCGATCAACGTGTCAACGCCAACCCCCGCCCCCTGACCATTCGATCGATGTACGTGGAATTCAGTACGTGCGTGGAGCGTTCATGAAGGATCCTGATCGTTATCGTCAGGATCCAGGAATTCTCGGAATACCTCCAGCCGCTTGTCGTTCAAGGCACCGGAAGGTTTAACCTCCTGCCAGGGGCCCTTCCCTCCTTCCGAACTCCTGCGCTCGGCAAGCTCATCCAGCCAGCCGATGCCCTGAATGATGAAATAGATCGCTGCAGCTACCAGCACAATGTAAGGCAGCATCACCAGCCTCCCACCCGCTTTAATGCCTCATACTTCAATTTCAGATAAATTTTCCACCACCCGGCCCGGGCAGTAAGGAAACTGTGCTATCCCCTCACGGGTAGTCACGCCGGTCAGTACAAGAATCGTCTCCAGGCCGCTTTCGACGCCGGCGATGATGTCCGTATCCATCCGGTCACCGACCATGATGGTGTCTTCCGAGTGCGCGCCCAGGTAGTTCAGTGCAGCCCGCATCATGAAGGGGTTCGGTTTTCCGACAAAAAGCGGCGACTTGCCCGTAGCTCGTTCTATCAACGCCGCCAGAGCACCGGTAGCCGGGATCAGTCCACGGTCGGACGGCCCGGAGGGATCCGGGTTGGTCGCGATAAAGCGCGCTCCATCCGCAACAAGCTGCACGGCCTTGGTGATGGTGATCATGTCATAGCTCAGCGTCTCACCCAATACCACATAATCCGGCGAGAGATCCGAAATCACATAACCAACAGCATAGACGGCATCGGTCAATCCGCTTTCGCCGATCACATAAGCCTTTCCATTCGGACGCTGAGATTCGAGGAAGCGCGCCGTTGCCATCGCTGAGGTGAAGATGCGCTCTTCCTCGACCTGCAGTCCAATCGTCCTCAGGCGGTGCGCCAGATCGCGCGGCGTGTAAATCGAGTTATTCGTGAGAACAAGGTACTCCGATCCCTTATCATGCAGCCGCTGCAGGAATTCTACGGCCCCGGGGATCAGCGTCTTGCCGCTGACCAGCACGCCATCCATATCAATGAGGTAATTATGTGCTCTATCGTTGTTCATCGTCGTCCTTCATAGACATCTCCCGAGGGATGATGGGCACGATTCCACGATTGAGTTGGCCGGACTATGCCAACCGGGGCACAAGCCCTGCATAGAGCTCGAGAATATGATCGGCGATGATCGACCAGTCGAAGCCGCTGGCATAGGCAGCCGCTTTCCTTCCAATCTGGCGCCGCAGCTCGGAATCACACAGCAGCATTTGGATCTTCTCGGCCAGAATGGCCGCGTCCCCGGCTGGAACATGGAACCCCGTTTCGCCATCTTTGATCAGGAACGCCAATCCGCCTGTCTCTGAAGCAATAACCGCTGTCCCGCATGCCATTGCCTCCAGGGCGACCAAACCAAAAGATTCGTACTCCGACGGAACGACCACGATATCGGATGCGGAATAATAGTACGGCAGGCTGTCCTGATCTCGTTTCCCCAGGAATCGGACGACCCCATCCAGCTCATACTCCGCAACCAACTTTCGCAGGCGGGACATCTCTGCATCCATCTTTTCCGGGCTCGTCTCGGCATCCCCCCCAATGATCGCCAGGCATATCGAGCGCTCAGAGATGACCGATTGGTCCATCAAATCACGGAAGGCCGCAAGCAGCACATCGATGCCCTTGAGCCGCTCGATTCTGCCGACGAAAAGTACCATCTGGCGGTCATCCGGTACTCCGACGAACTCCTTCGCTTCGTCCTTCGAGATGGGATAAAAATGTGAGGTATCCACGCCGGGCGGAATGACAACCACCCGATCGGTTCCGGTCTGGTAGAGCCATTGAAACTGCGCAACCTCCGCTTGAGTCGAAGCAACAACCATGTCCGCCTCATGGAGCAGGCGCGTTTCGGCTTCCATTCGCACGCCGGGTTCGACCTGGCCGCCCTCCCGCGCGACTCGATTCTTCATCGC
>JBJYWH010000081.1:3223-15038 GCA_046259355.1 Anaerolineales bacterium | reverse complement strand
CTGCTGACCGCGTACGCGGACACGGATGCGGCCATCGCCAGCATCAACCAGATCGGCCTCGACTACTACCTGGTCAAACCCTGGGATCCCCCCGAGCAGCATCTCTATCCGGTGCTGGATGACCTGTTGGGTGAATGGCAGGCGGCGGCAAAGCCTCCATATGACGGAATTCGTGTGGTCGGGACCCAGTGGTCACCGGCGAGTCACTACGTAAAGGACTTCCTGGCGAGAAACCGCGTGCCCTATCAGTGGCTGGACATGGAAAAGGATTCCGGGGCCCGGGCGCTGGTCGAGGGCATTGCCGAGAAAGAATTGCGGCTGCCGGTGGTGTTTCTCCTGGATGGGACGATCCTGCAGGGTCCGGAGCGCCGGCTGCTGGCCGATCATATCGGCTTGCACACCGAGGCGGAGCAGCCCTTTTACGACCTGATCATCGTGGGGGCCGGGCCGGCGGGTCTCGGGGCGGCGGTGTATGGCGCCTCGGAAGGTTTGCGCACGCTGATGATCGAGCGCCAGGCTACCGGCGGGCAGGCGGGTACCAGCTCCCGGATCGAAAATTACCTCGGGTTTCCGAAGGGAATCAGCGGCGGGGACCTGGCCCGTCGGGCGACCGACCAGGCCCTGCGGCTTGGGGCGGAGATCCTGACCGCACGCGAGGTGTGCAGGGTTCGGCTTCAAGACCGCTACCGGGTGGTCGAACTTCAGGACGGCAGCGAGCTGACCTGCCGGGCGATGGTCATCGCCAGCGGCGCCAGCGTGAGGACCCTCGACCGGGCTGGAATCGAGGAGCTTACCGGGGCGGGGGTTTACTACGGCGCCGCGCTTACCGAAGCTGCGAATTATTCCGATCAGGACGTATTCGTTGTCGGCGGTGCGAACTCGGCCGGGCAGGGGGCGATGTTCTTCTCGCGCTTCGCCCGCAAGGTCACCATGCTCGTGCGCAGTTCCTCACTGGAAAAGGGCATGTCGCAGTACCTGGTGAACCAGATCCAGGCCAATCCCAAGATCGAAGTCCGGCTGCGGACAGTCATCGAATCGGTGGCGGGAGATGGAAAGCTGGAGTCGTTGACATTGCGGGATCTGGAGCATGATCGTTCGGAAACCCTCGCGGCAGCGGCGGTGTTCATCTTCATCGGGGCTGTGCCCCATTCTGAGTGCGTCGCCGACCTGGTGGAATGCAACCATGCCGGGTTTATCGTTACGGGTCCGGATTTGATGCTGGATGGTTCTCGTCCCAGAGGCTGGATGGAGTCGCGCGATCCCTACCTGCTGGAGACGAGTGTCCCGGGCATCTTCGCTGCCGGGGATGTGCGCCAGGGGGCAGTGCGGCGTGTCGCCTCAGCCGTCGGTGAAGGCGCGATCGCTGTCAGCCTGGTGCACCAATACTTGAGAACGGTATGATTGAGGAATTCCTTCGGCAAGTTCCGCTGTTTTCAGAGCTCTCTGGCGAGGATCTGCGCCGTCTGTGCCAGATGGCACAGGTGATGGAAGTTCCGGCTGGCGAGCTCCTGTTCGAAGAAGGATCCCCGGGTGAGCGGGCCTATGTCATTCAGAAGGGCGAATTGAAGGTTTACAAAATGAGCAGCGGCAGGGAGGTGCTGCTGGCCCGCCGCGGGCCGGGGGAAGTGATCGGCGAGATCGCCTTGATTGAAAACCGCCAGCGCATGGCGAGCGTGCGGGCTGAGCAGGACAGCGTCCTGATTGCCATCACCAAGGAGCAGCTTCAGGACCTGATGGATACGAGTCCGCATGCGATGCGTTCCATCTTTAATACGGTACTCGGCCGGCTGCGGTCCACGCAATCCAAACTCGAGCAGTCAGAGAAACTGGCCCGGCTGGGAACACTGACCGCTGGCATCGCCCACGAACTGAACAACCCCTCCGCAGCCGTCCAGCGCAGTTCCGGTCAGCTGCTCGAAGAACTCGGGCGGCAGGATCGCCTGGGAGCAGAACTCCGCAAGCTGGAGATGGAGCAAGACGGCCGTATCCTGCTGGAACAACTCGACCTGCAGGCGCGCGAACGGGCCGATCGCCCCCCGGAGATGAATGCGCTGTTGCGCAGCGACCGGCAAGCGGAATTGGAACACCAGCTCGAGAGCCTGGACGTGGAAAAGCCGTGGGAGATTTCGCCTGAACTCGTCGATCTGGGCGCCCGCCGGGAAGAAGTCGCACAGGTCGCACAATTCTTCCATGGGGAGAAACTGCGGTTGGTGCTTGCGTGGTGGACTTCGATCTACAAGGTCCGCCGACTTCTTTATGAGGTCGAATCCGGAGCCGACCGTATCTCGAAGATTGTGGCGGCTCTGAAATCGTATGTGTATCTGGATCAGGCTCCCGTTCAAAACGTCGATCTGCATCGAGGCCTGGATGATACGCTGCTGATCCTCAACAACAAGATCAAGCAGAAGGCAAATCTGAGCATCGAACGTCAGTACGATCCATCCCTGCCGCGTATCTTTGGCTACGGGAGCGAGCTGAACCAGGTCTGGACGAACCTGCTCGATAACGCGCTGGACGCAGTGGACGAGGACGGCCGCATCGTGATCCGCACGCACTCGGAAGGGGATTGGGTTGCGGTTGAAATCGAGGATGATGGACCGGGCATTCCGCCCGAGATTCAAGGCCGAATATTCGAACCATTTTTCACCACAAAACCGGTCGGCGCGGGCACCGGGATGGGGCTGGATATCAGTTACGGCATCATCGTCCAGAAGCATCGGGGCGAAATTCAGGTCGAATCAACCCCCGGCCGAACCTGTTTCACCGTGCGGCTGCCGGTGGATTTTTCGCACGCGAAGCGCTCCACGGCCGGGTAGGCCCGCGGGATAAGTACATCGATGGCCATTTTCTGGCGGCTGCTGCTCGCTCATCTGCTGGCTGATTTTCCCCTTCAGCCCAATTCTCTGGTCCGATTGAAAGACCGGCCGGCCGGCCTGGCCATTCACCTCGGGATTCACGCAGGGGTGATGGTTGCCGTCCTCTGGCCTGCTGCCAGCACCCTGTGGCCGGGATTGCTCGGGCTGGTCATCTTTCATGGCCTGCTCGACCGGGCAAAGATCCGCAGCGCGGTCCGCCTCGGTCTTTCGGAACCCGGCGCTTACCTGCTTGACCAGGCGGTTCATCTGGGTTCGCTCGCCTTGCTGGCCTGGATCTCCTTCCGGTTCTCCACGGCGGCTGCCGCTTTGCCTCTGGCGACCTGGAGCATTCAAGGGGTGGTTTTCATCCTGTGCACGCATTTCTGGGCCATCACCGAGCGCATTCTCACCACCGGCACACCCACGTACCAGGCAGAAGTGAGGGCTCAGATGTGGCCGCGCATGGCTGTACGCGGCTTGCCTGTCCTTGTGACGATCGCGGCCCATCCAGCAGCGTTGCTGGCTGGAGCGGTTGTGGGTTTCCCGTATGCCGGCACACACTACTGGCGCCGGGCGCTGCTGACCGATACTGCAGTGAGTGCGCTTGGGGTAGGCGCTCTGCTGCTGTTGACCTGAACGAGCCTGAAGCCGCGCATCGATCCCCTTTCACGTGCTGTAACAGGTCCCGAAAGCGGGGGTTCTTCCCCTCAGATTGCGAGCAACATGATCAGGTTGCCCCTGAAGAGGATCTGGGTGAATACGGACTCCAAATCCGATCTACCCTCGAGGGGCGGCATGGCCCATTCACTGTCATGCATGCCATTCACTGGGCACGAGGCTGTTCGTTTCGCTGAAACCGGGTCCAGGATGCAGGGCAGCGTATCGGTCCGGCTCTCGCGCTCAATCCGCGGGTTTCCGGGCGGTTATCCGGGCGCTGTAGGGGGGATTGCCCTCGATCGAGCGGACCGGCTTCAGCTCACCATCCACCAGCGCATACGCCGTCCGGCTTTCTCCTGCAGGCAGGTCTTCAGCCGTGCTTTTCGCGAGCGATGGCTTGAGCAGCTCGTCGAGCTGTTCACGGTCATACTCCACGCACTCTATCGTGATGTCCACGAACCCGGCTAGTGCGAGCTCATTTGCGTAGGCTTGGGCATCGATGGCACCCGAGACGCAGGCGCACCAGGCTTCCGTGCTGTCCTTCAGTTCCATGGACATCGGTCCATCGCTGACGATATCGCTCACGGCGAGACGTCCCCCCGCTTTGAGAACCCGATAGGCTTCCCGGAACACCTGCTGCTTGTCAGGGCTGAGATTGATGACACAATTCGAGATGATGACGTCAACACTCGCATCGGCCACGGGCAGATGCTCGATCTCGCCCATTCGGAATTCAACGTTCTCGAGGCCGAGTTTGGCCTGGTTGGCGCGAGCCTTTTCAAGCATGACGGGTGTCATATCCACGCCTATGACGTGCCCTTCTTCGCCCACCTTCCGGGCTGCGAAGAAGCAATCGATCCCGCCGCCGCTGCCCAGGTCGAGCACCGTCTGCCCGGGCTGGAGTGAGGCCAGCGTGACGGGGTCCCCGCAGCCAGCGGAAAGCGATTTCACTTCCTGCGGCAGCTCCGCCACTTCTGGCGCGCCGTACAGCAAGCGGGTGCTGTCCATCCGGGTTCGGCCCCCGGTTTCGCCAGCGCAGCACGGGGTGGGAGAGGCGGCTGTTTCGGCCAGCCTGGCGTAGTAGCTGCGCACATTGGATCGGACACTGTCTTCGTTGAGCGGATCCCTGGGTTTTGCCATGCAGTCCTCCTTATCGACATATTTATATATTTCGATATATTTACCTAAAAAAAATCTATGGTTCGCTTGCTTCCACGGGATATTCAGGAGCGAAAATCTCAGCCACCTGGCAGCAATTCTGGGCCAGGCGTTCCTGGTTGAGCTGGTAGAGCACCTGCCGGCCGCGCCGCTCGACGATCACCAGCCGGGCATTACGCAGGATCGCGAGGTGGTGTGAAACCGTCGGCTGGGTGACATGCATGCGTGCGGCAAGTTCGCCCACGCTGAGGGGGTTGCAGCAGCACAAAGCCATGATCTTCTGGCGGGTTTCATCCGCCAGCGCCTTGGCAAAAAGAACGGTATCAGGCTCCTGTCGCATCACAACCCGATTATATAGAAGATTATCAATATGTCAAGCTCAAAGAGCCGGGCGTTTTTCGCTTCCATTCCCGTCCTGCGCGTTCTGGAATGCAGCCGGCAACCTGCCGATTGCCCGGTTCGAGCGCTTAAACTCCAGTGGAGGTGCTATCATAACCCCATGGTCGCGGTCTTCGGGTCGGGTTGATGGGAACAGCTAACAACCGGACCGCGGCATCTGGACAGCAGGTTCTCGATTCCATGCGGTGGTGATCAGTGCCGGCATCAGGCTTTCTCTTCAGCTATTACACCGATCGGGCTTCCGCCCGTTCTGCCGCGCAAGCACTCAGGCAGAAGGGGTTTCAGCGGCTGGCGCTGGTGGAGAAAGATAGCTCAGGAGAAACCCGCCTGTGGACGTCCTCCGGCCGCCGACGCGTGCTTTGCGGCCTGCTGGGGGCTGTGCTTTTTACAGCCGTGGGATACCTGGTCGCTGGAATGCTCCCTGCTCTGAGCGGCATCTCCGGACAGGCAATCGCCGCTCTGGCGGCCGGGGCGCTGGGAGGCTCGGTCGGTTGGTTGGTCTGCCAGCATTTTGACCCGGGCATTGACCCCGACACCCTGCATGAACACGCGCTCTGGCTGTCGAATGACGAGACTCTGCTGCTCGTGCAGGCTCCAATCCAGGCTCTGGCACAGGCGATCCCGATGATGCGCGAGTACGGGGAGACTGAGCCGGCAATCTTTCCCCTCCACCCCGACCACGATTTTTCCACCGTGCCCGTGCTGGAAAAACTGCAAACCCTGCCGCACAGCCAGCTGCAAGGAATAGCCACTCGATTGGCGCACGAGCAGCAGGTTGCCATCCGGCATCACTCCCGCAGCCTGGTCCTTGATCGGCTGACACGGGCCAACGAGCTCGTTCACCTGATCTGCAGCGAACTGGCCGAGGCCGAGCCGCTCGAACAGGGTCAGGGGTCGGTTGCAGAGTGGATTCTCGACAACGAGTACATCATCGAAACCCATGCTGCCGATGTCGAAGAAAACCTTCCGCAGCGTTTCTATCGCGAGCTTCCTGTTGTTCAAAGTGGACCCGAAGCCGGCCAATCGCGCGTCTTCGCCATGGCGCGTGAGCTGGTCCGGCATACCGACCTGAGGCTTGATCAGGAAAACATCCTCGCCTTTATCGAAGCCTACCAGTCGATCCAGGGTTTGAGCATCGGTGAGCTGTGGGCGCTGCCGCTCATGCTGCGGGCGGTGACCATCGAGGCCATCGAAAAGCTGGCTGTTCGAGCCTGGAGTGAGCTGCGGGAAAGAGAGCAGGCCGATTTCTGGGCCTTCCGCCTGCTGACCCGTGCTCGCAGAAACCCCGATCAGCTTTTTGAAATCCTGGCCGAACTGGCCAAAGACCAACCGGAACCGAGCCCTCATTTTGCGGCGCAGCTGATGGGGCATCTTTACGATGAAGACGCCGCGCTGATTCCGATCCAGAGCTGGCTGGAGAGGACATTGGACCGGCCCGTGAGCGACATGGCGCTGACCGAGCAGTCCCGCCAGGCTGCTGAGCAGATCTCCATCGGGAATGCGATCAACAGTCTGCGCCAGCTCTCGGTCCTTGATTGGCGCGAGATTTTCGAGCGCCTGAGCCAGGTCGAACACATCCTGCGGCATGATCCTGCCGGCGTATACCCGAAGATGGATTTCGACACCCGCAACCGCTACCGGCAGGCGGTCGAAGCCCTGGCAAAAGGCAGTGGCAGGCGTGAGGTCGAGATCGCAAACCTGGTGATCGAGCGGGCTAACGAAGCTCTCGCGCGTGGTGTGGACAATCGCCAGCTGGGGCATATCGGCCGGTTTCTGATCGGCGACCTACGGCACGAATTTTCCGCGCACCTGGCCTGCCAGGAGCCGCTTCGCCAACAGGTGCTCGATTGGGTCTATGCAAATCATACGCTGATCTACCTCGGTGGAATTGCATTGACGACGGGCGTCTTCCTCCTCCCGCTGCTGCTCCTGCCGTCCAGCGAACCTCTGAGCGCCATCCGGCTCCTGGCTGTGGTTGTCACGCTCTGGCCCGCAAGTCAGCTCGCGATCGAATGGATCAATTACGTCATAACCCGGGCGCTGCCGCCGCGCACGCTCCCCAAGATGGATTTTGAGCACGATGGGATTCCCGACGTGTACCGCACCCTGGTTGTGATTCCAACCATGCTCAGTGGTGAGATGGCGGTCCAGGAAGAGATTGCCGATCTCGAGATCCGATTTCTTGCCAATCCGGAACCCAACCTCGTCTTCGGGCTTTTCACCGACCTGGTCGATGCCGACGAACCCGAAATGGCTGATGATGCCCGGCTGGTCGAGCAGGCTGTTTCAGGGATCGAGGCCTTGAATCGGAAGTACGGCGAAGGGAGGTTCTACCTTTTCCATCGCGGCCGGACCTGGGTGGAAACAGAGGGCCGCTACATTGGCTGGGAACGTAAACGCGGCAAGCTCGAAGAGCTGAATCGGTTGATCCTCGGCCAGGCTGCGCGTTCACCGGAAGACCTGGTCCGCGTGGGGGATCAGAACCGTCTGACGGACATTCGCTTCGTCATAACGCTTGATAGTGATACCCAGCTTCCGGTAAACAGCGCCCGCCGCCTGATCGAGACCATTGCCCACCCTCTCAACACACCCCGATTGGATTCGGAAGGAAGGGTTGAAGCCGGCACCTACACCATCATCCAGCCGCGGGTAAGCCCCTCGCTTCCCAGCGCAAGCGCGACCGCTTTCAGCCGCTTGTTCACCAACCCGGTTGGCACGGATCCGTATACACATGCCGTGTCGGATGTTTACCAGGACCTGACAGGCGAAAGTTCCTACATTGGAAAGGGGATCTACGATCCTCGCGTGTTCCAAACCGTGCTTGGCGATCGGTTCCCTGAGCAGCGGCTGTTGAGCCATGACCTGATCGAAGGGGCGCATGTCCGCGTGGGCTATGCCTCCGATATCGAGCTGTTCGACGAATTCCCTCCCGACTACCTGTCGTTCATCCAGCGGGAGCACCGCTGGATTCGGGGCGATTGGCAGATTATGGAATGGTTGTTCCCCAGCGTGCCGGCAGCCCACGGCCGGCGGGTCCGCAATCCGCTCTCGACCTTCAACCGCTGGAAGATCTTTGATAATCTGCGCCGCAGCCTGGTTCCGGCAGCTTGCGTCCTGCTGCTCGGCCTGGCGTGGTTCTCATCTTCTGTGGTTTCGTGGTACGCGGCAGCCCTGGTTGCGGGGATGATTTTCTTCCAGCCGCTTGCCCAGCCGCTGACATGGGCGACCAAACCGCGCGGACTCACGCAGTTCTCAAGTATGCAGCTCCGCCGTGACCTGCTGCGCTCGGTTGTCGAAGCGGCGCTCCTGCCGCATCGAGCCGGCATGGCAATCGATGCCATCCTGCGGGTTCTCTACCGGCGCTTTATCAGCCACGCGAACCTGCTCCAGTGGACCACAGCCCAGATGACGAAGTGGAGCTCCGGCGGCCAGCTTTCAAAATTCCTCTTTCACATGGGATTGATCAGCCTCTTCAGCCTATCCATCGCGGTGGGGCTCGGATACCGGAGCCCATCCCAGCTGCCGCTGGCTGGAGGCTGGCTGCTGCTCTGGACGCTGAATCCGCTGATCGGATGGTGGCTGACACGTGGCCCGCGACGCAAAACAGCTCGACAAATGCTGACCGAAAGCGATCGGCGCTACCTTCGACGTATCGCCCGCCGCACCTGGCGCTATTTCTCCGACTTCGTCGGCCCCGGTACGCACTGGCTGCCGCCCGACAACTATCAAGTCTCGCACCAGAACAAACTCGCCATGCGCACCAGTCCAACCAACATCGGCTTATGGCTGTTGAGCGCCCTTGCCGCCGGTGATTTTGGTTATCTCACCCTGGACGAAATCATTACCCACCTTACGGACTCCGTCTCGACGCTCGAGAACCTTGAACACCACGATGGGCACCTGTTGAACTGGTATGAACTGAAGGACCTCAAACCGCTCGAGCCGCGCTATGTTTCCTTTGTGGATAGCGGCAACCTGGTGGCTGCCCTGTGGACCCTTGAAGCCGGGCTGCAGGAGCTGCTGCAGCGGCCGCTCCTGAATGATGTGGCCTGTCGCGGCCTGGTGGACACCATCCGGATCGCGCTGGAGAGCGCTTCCGAAGAGGCTCATCCGGAGCTTGATCCGGCACCGCTCGAAGCAGCCCTGATCGAGCTGGATCAACCGGGATTGCGTGCAATCGAGATTGCTGCCCGCATCCGGAAGCTGCAGGCACCGCTCCATGCCTACGCCAATCAGGCCCGCGAACATGCCGGCTTGCTGGCCGGCGGGGCCTATTGGGCGCGCCAGGTTGACCGGCAGCTTTCAGCCTGGATCGCTTTGATCGATCGCTACCTGCCCTGGATGGAGACCCTGGGTCAGCAAGACACGGATGAGCTCTCCTTCCTGGATGAAGACCTTCGCCAGCAAGTCGAAGCCGTTCTTGCTTCGTCCCCGTCTCTCGCGGAGCTGGCGGAGGACCGGATTGCGATCCTGAATCATCTGCGGGAGCTGCTCGATGGGGAGGCCGTCCCTGAGTGGCTGCCTGTCGTGGTCCATGCCTACGATGAAGCGAAGTGGTTGGCAGGCGAAATGGAGGCCCGGGCAGGTAAGCTTATTGAGGATGCACGAGCATACGCGGCGGAAATCAATCTTGGATTCCTCTATGATCCCGAGCGGCGGCTGTTTGCGATCGGTTTCAACATTTCGCAGGGTCAGATGGATGGATCGTATTACGATTTGCTCGCCAGCGAATCACGGCTTGGCAGCTATATCGCCATCGCCCGGGGTGAGGTACCGGTTGATCACTGGCTGTCGCTTGGGCGTCCGTTCAGCGCGCACGGCCGGCACCGGGTGCTGCTGAGCTGGACCGGGACGATGTTCGAGTACCTGATGCCGCTCTTGTTCCAGCGGACCTACGAAAATTCACTGCTCGAAAGGGCTGCCGAGGAAGCGGTTGAACTCCAGATTGCCTACGGGCGTCAGCGCAGGGTGCCGTGGGGAATCTCGGAGTCTGCCTATGGTGATCTTGACCCGGACCGCACCTATCAATACCGGGCCTTCGGTGTCCCGTGGCTCGGGTTGAAACGCGGGCTGGAGGACAGCCTGGTGGTGGCACCGTACGCCACGCTGCTCTCGCTTGTCATCGCCCCGGGGCCTGCCGTCCGCAATCTTCGCCGGCTACAGGATTTGGGCCTGCTGAGCGAATATGGTTTCTACGAGGCGATCGATTTCAACCGTCGTCCGAGCCAGGATGGCGAGCGGGGCGTGCTGGTGCGGGCCTATATGGCGCATCACCAGGGCATGGCCTTCCTGGCGCTCGACAACCTGATCCATTCGAACTGCATGCAGGCGAGATTCCACGCCGTGCCGAGGGTGAAAGCCGCCGAGCCTCTGCTCTATGAACGTGTGCCGGCCGCACCGGTCGTTCACCACATCACCATGCGTGCACGCCCCTCCGAGCGGATTGGAGAAGCAGGGGCGGCGCCATCGGTCAGCCGTTTCGAGACCTCGCAGACGGAAAAACCGAAAGTCCAGCTGCTCTCGAACGGGCGCTACGACCTGCTCGTGACGAACAGCGGTGGGGGCTACAGCCGCTGGAATGGGTTTGACCTGACGCGCTGGCGGATGGACCAGACCCAGGATCATTGGGGCAGCTTCTGCTACGTCCGGGACATGGATTCGGACCAGCAGTGGTCTGTCACCTTCCATCCGACCGGAAAGGAAGCCGACAGCTACGAAGTCCGTTTTCCGCTCGATCGAGCGGAATTCACGCGGACCGATTCGGGCATTGAGACGACAACGGAAGTCATCGTCTCGCCGGAGGATGATGTCGAGATCCGCCGAATCACGTTTGTCAACCGGACGCTGCGGATCCACCGCCTGGAAGTAACGAGCTATCTGGAACTTGCACTGGCGCAGCACGCCGCCGACCGCCAGCACCCGGCTTTCAACAAGCTGTTCATCGAAACCGAGGCGGTTGAATCCCTCCAATCGCTGCTCGCGCATCGGCGCGTGAGGAGCGAGGACGAGGCCCCCATCTTCGTCGCCCATCGCATGACGTTTTCCGATCGGGCTCATGGCCCTTTTGCCTATGAAACCGATCGGCGAGTTTTCATCGGACGCGGCCATACCCTGGCGGATCCCCTGGCCATGAAGCGGCCATTGAACAGCACCGCCGGTTATGTCCTCGATCCGATCTTCTCTCTGCGGCGGGAAGTGCGGCTGGCACCCGGCCAGCGGGTCCAACTTTCGCTCGTGCTCGGAGCCGGCGATACCCGTCAGGCCGCTTTGAATTTGATGGAGACCTACAGTGATACTGCCTCCATCGAAAGGGCTTTCGAACTGGCATGGGCGTCCTCCCAGCTCGAACTGCGGATGCTGAGAATTCAACCGGACGAGGCCCGCCGATTCCAGTACCTGGCGGGCCACATGCTCTTCCCCGGTGGCCAACTGCGGGCTCCTCTGGAACGAGTGCGGTCCAATCATAAGGGTCAGTCGGGATTATGGCCCTACAGCATTTCGGGCGACCTGCCGATCGCGCTGGTGACGATCGGCGATGTGCAGGATATCGGGCTCGTACGACAGCTGCTGCAGGCTCAATCCTATTGGCGCCATCACGGATTTTATGCGGACCTGGTCATTTTGAATGAAGAAGCCAGCGCGTACGAACAGCCCCTGCAGGAGCGGCTTGAACGCATGATCCAGGCCTTCTCGATCTACGCCGGGGCCGATCAGCCCGGCCAGGTTTTCCTGCGTGCCTCCGATCA
>JBJYWH010000081.1:0-3123 GCA_046259355.1 Anaerolineales bacterium | reverse complement strand
AACACGCCCTCGCCGTGGATCAACGTGATCGCCAACCCTACCTTCGGCACACAGCTCAGCGAAACGGGCTCGGGCTTTAGCTGGTACGGAAACAGCCAGCGCAACCGCTTGACGGAATGGTCGAACGACCCGGTGCTGGATCCAGCTTCGGAGGCGATCTACCTGCGAGACCTGGAGAGCGGGGCGCTGTGGACCCCGACAGCCCGGCCGATTCGGGAGCGAAGCCCATACCGGGCACGGCACGGCGCCGGGTACACCGTCTACGAACACAACAGCCATGCGATCGAGCAGGAATACACGGTCTTTGTACCGGTCGATGAGGACGGCGGCGATCCGGTCAAGCTCGGCATCCTGCGCTTGCATAACGACTCCTCGCGCCCGCGGCAGATCGCCGTGACGTATTACGTCGCCTGGACGCTGGGTGAAGTACGGGAATCATCCCAGGCGCACATCGTGACCGAGTGGGCCCCCGATTGGCATGCGGTGATGGCTCGCAACGGCTACCATCCGGATTACCCACACAACATCAGCTTTGCGGCGATGTTCCCGCGTGCAATGACCTTCACGGCGGATCGAACGGCATTCATCGGACGGAACCGCAACGCCAGCCGCCCCGCAGGCTTGATGCGGGAGAAGCTCTCCAGCCGGGCGGGATTCGCGTTTGATCCCTGTGCGGCCATTCAAAGGCAGATCGAGATCGCTCCGGGCGCGACGGAGACCATACTCGTGGTGCTTGGCCAGGCGCCGGACGTCGATCAGATCGGGCGGCTGCTGGAGAAATTTGGCCATGTCAGGGATGTCGAGCAAGCCCTGGAGCGAACGAAAGCATGGTGGGATGATCTGCTCGACTCGGTGCAGATTCGAACCCCCGAGCTCTCGGCGGATTTCCTCGTCAACCGCTGGCTGCTATATCAGGTACTGAGCTGCCGGATCTGGGGCCGGACTGCATTCTATCAATCTGGCGGTGCTTACGGCTTCCGTGACCAGCTGCAGGATGTGCTCGCCTTGCTTCATGCCCGTCCTGGGATTGCACGAGAGCAGATACTGCTTGCAGCCAGCCGCCAGTTCCGGGAAGGGGATGTCCAGCACTGGTGGCATCCACCCCATGGCGCAGGCGTACGATCCCGCATTTCCGATGATCTGCTCTGGCTGCCGTATGCTGTTGCCGAGTACATCGATGCGACCGATGATCTCGCCGTGCTGCAGGAGCAGGTACCGTTCCTGGAAGCGCGGCCGCTGGAACCCTCCGAGCAGGAAGCCTTTATCCTTCCAACCGTGTCGGCGGAACGGGGGTCGCTGTTCGAGCACTGCCGCCGGGCCGTTGAGAAGGGACTCACATCAGGCCCGCATGGCCTGCCGCTGATCGGCGCCGGGGACTGGAACGATGGTCTGAACCGGGTGGGTACGGGGGGGCGGGGTGAAAGCGTTTGGCTGGCGTGGTTCATGGTGGCCGTGCTGGAGCGGATGGCGGATCTGGCGCAGAGCATGTCGGAGCAGGAATTGGCCGGGAACTATATTCAGAAAGCCTCCAACCTGCGGGAGACGATCGATCGAGCGGCCTGGGATGGGGAGTGGTACCTGCGTGCGTTCTTCGATGACGGAACACCGATCGGCTCGGCCAGCAATGAGGAAGCCCGCATCGATTCGCTTCCCCAGTCCTGGGCCTGGCTCGCTGGACCTGGTGATGAGCGACGGGCGCAGACCGCCTTCGATGCCGCCTGGCGCCAGCTGGTGATCGAGGATGACCGGCTGGTGCTGTTGTTCACGCCACCTTTCGATCAATCCACACCCTCTCCCGGATATCTTCAGGGATATCCTCCCGGCGTGCGCGAGAACGGCGGCCAGTACACGCACGCAGCCGTATGGATGTCGCTTGCGGCGGCGCGAATGGGTGATGGCGCACGAGCCGAAGCCCTGCTCCGTATGCTCAACCCGATCGAACGGGCCCGAGAGGTGAGCGAGGTCTGGCGCTATGGTGTTGAACCGTATGTTGCGACGGCTGATGTCTACCGGCTCGCGGGGCATGTGGGGCAGGGTGGTTGGAGCTGGTATACCGGATCTGGAGCCTGGATGTACCGTGCCTGGGTGGAGGGCGTGCTTGGCCTGCGCCTGGAACAGGGTCAGCTGCGGATCAACCCGGTCATTCCATCGAACTGGGACGGGGTCGAAATCCGGTATAAAGTGGGGCAGGCGCTTTACGAAATCCGGATCGAAAATCCCGATCATGTCGAGGCGGGCGTTGCCAGAATCAAATTGGATGGCAAACCAGTCGAGGGCGCCATCGCACTCGACCGCGAACCGGTAAAGCACAGCCTGCAGGTGCGGATGGGAGTGGGGGCTTCCGATGGTGAATCATAAGAAGGCTTTCTTGGGAGGGTAGGCGGTGAGACGGCGCGAATTTGTGAAGTGGACGGCGACTGTCACGGGGGCAGCCATCGGTGCACCACTGCTCGGAGCATGCGCTCGAATGCAGGCGGTGAACGGGTCTCCAAGCTCCGGCCCGCCGACGGCCATGGAGCCGACGTTCCCATCGCTCGAGGCGCCTTCTCCCGTTCCGGCTCCTGCGCCGACGAGCACACTGGTGCCGAGCATGATCGGGCGGGTTGCTCTGGTCAAGACGGACGACCGCGCCGCCGGCATTCAGCGGGCCGTTGATCTGCTCGAGTACAACCCAATCCATGGCAAGACGCTTTTTCTCAAGCCGAATTTCAACAGCGCCGATCCATTTCCCGGCTCGACTCACATCGATACCTTGAAAGAACTCACGCGCCTCCTGCGACAGATGGGGGCGGAAGCGATAACGATGGGTGATCGCAGCGGCATGGGCGATACCCGGGCCGTGATGCGCAGCAAGGGCGTGGAAACCCTGGCGGCCGAGTTGGGGTTCGACCTGCTCGCGTTCGACGACCTCGGGGCGGAAGATTGGATTCCTTTTGCGCCGGATGGGTCGCACTGGTCGTCAGGATTTGCCGTCGCCGGTCCAATGCTCGCGGCCGATGGGATCGTTCAGACCTGCTGCCTGAAAACCCACCGCTACGGCGGGCATTTCACGCTCTCCTTGAAAAACTCCGTCGGGGCGGTAGCCAGGACCGTCCCCGGGAACCGCCACAACTTCATGAACGA
>JBJYWH010000080.1:0-4570 GCA_046259355.1 Anaerolineales bacterium | reverse complement strand
ACCCAATACCAGTACGCCTAAAACCCAAGTGATCTGTAATGGTCGTTATGGTTTGATGGTCACCAACGCAGGTGGTGGATACAGTCATTGGGGTGGCTATGAGCTCACACGCTGGAGATCAGATCGAACTCGTGATCCGTGGGGAACCTTCTGCTACATACATGAAGTCGATTCAAACCGATTATGGTCCAATACATATCATCCGACAGGTGGAAGGGTCGAAGCGTATTCAGCCGACTTCGCGCTGGACCGTGCCGTCTTCCGGCGCGAGGATAACGGCATTCAGACCGAAACGGAGATCATCGTCTCGTCGGAAGACGACGTGGAGATCCGGCGGATCACTCTGTTAAACCGGTCCGCTCACGCCCGTCACCTCGAACTGACGAGCTACGTCGAGCTCTCGATGGCGCCGCACAACGCGGACCGGCAGCATCCCGCCTTCAATAAACTGTTCATCCAGACGGAGGCGGTGCCGGAACATGAAGCGCTCCTCGCGTACCGCCGGCCTCGCAGGGAGGACGAAGCGCCCATTTATATTGCGCACCGTCTTACCCTTGAATCAGCCGGTCATGAAGCCTTGCAGTTCGATACCGACCGACGTCGGTTCATCGGAATCGGACGGACACTGGCAAACCCTATGGGCGTCTCCCAGGAGCCCGGCAACAGCCAGGGTTTTGTCCTCGACCCGATCCTCAGCCTGCGGCGCAGCGTGACTATCGATCCGGGCACGCGCATCCAGATCTCCCTGGTTATCGCCGCCGGCGAAGATCGCCAGCAGGTCTTGAGGCTGATGAGCAAATACAGCGATCTCCATGCGATCGATCGGGCGATGGATATCGCCTGGGCCTCCGCCCAGCTCGAGTTGCGCCTGCTTCGCATCCAGCCGGACGAAGCCCGCCGCTTCCAGCAGCTGGCAAGCCATCTGCTGTTCCCCAATCCTCACCTGCGGTCTCCCGCCGAACTCATCGAGAAGAACCGCAAGGGGCAAGCCGGCCTGTGGCCCTACGGAATCTCGGGTGATGTGCCGATCGTCCTGATCGTCATCGGCCAGGAGCGGGATATCACGCTGGTCCGTCAAATATTCCAGGCGCACGCCCTCTGGCGAATGCGCGGGTTGACCGCGGACCTGGTGATCCTCAACGAGGAGGCGAGCGGATATGAGCAGCCGCTGCGTGAACGGATCGAGAGCCTGATTCATTCACATTCGATGCATGCGGGGGTCGATCGGCCGGGGGGGATCTATCTGCGCAGCGCGGATCTTATCCCGGAGGAAGACCTTATTCTGCTCAGAGCCTCCGCGGCTGTGGTTCTGGTGGCTGCGCGGGGCACATTGCCCCAGCAATTGGGCGTGCCCATGGAAGCCCCCGAACTGCCGGAACGCATTGCCAGGAAACGTGCTCCCCGGGAACCTTCGCCTTCGCTCCCCTTCATGGAGCTATCCTACTTCAACAGCCTGGGCGGTTTTACCCCGGACGGGCGTGAATATGCGATCTATCTCGGTCCCGGCATCAACACGCCCGCGCCCTGGGTCAACGTCATCGCCAACCCGACATTCGGAACATTGGTCAGCGAAACGGGGGCCGGGTTTACCTGGTATGGCAACAGCCAACGCAATCGCCTGACGCACTGGTCAAACGATCCCGTATTGGATACGCCGTCCGAGGCGATATACATCCGGGATGAGGAGACCGGCGCCTGCTGGACACCGACCCCGTTGCCGGTCCGTGAGGAGCCCGCCTATCGGGCACGGCACGGGGCGGGGTACACGGTATTCGAGCATAACAGCCATGGGATCGAGCAGGAACTGACGGTCTTCGTTCCGGCGGATGACAACGGCGGCGAGCCGATCAAGCTGCAGAGGCTGCTGCTGCGGAACGACTCTTCCCGGCGTCGCACGCTGTCGGTCACCTATTATGCTGAATGGACACTGGGCGAGCACCGCGAATCCTCCCAGATGCACGCCACGACCTCCTGGGATGACGAGGTCCAGGCCTTGCTCGCCCGGAATCGTTACCACCCGGATTATGCGGATCGGGTGGCTTTCGCTTCCATGAGTCCTCCGGCGGAGTCGTACAGCGGCGACCGCGCTTCCTTCCTGGGGCGCAATCGCCCGATGGGGGAGCCGGCAGCGATGGAACGAACCGGTCTTTCGCAACGGACGGGTGCCGGATTCGATCCATGCGCCGCGCTGCGGATCACCGTGGACCTGGCTCCCGGCGAGAGATCCGATATCACATGCATGCTGGGCCAGGCCGGGTCGGTGGAGGAGGCCCAGACACTTGTCCGGACATACCGGGAAAACGCGGCGTTCGACAACGCGTTAAACCGGACGAAAGCGTGGTGGGACGATCTGCTGGGCACGATCGAAGTGCACACTCCCGAGCTCGCAGCGGACTTCCTGATCAACCGCTGGCTTCTGTACCAAAGCCTCACCTGCCGGATCTGGGGGCGTTCATCCTTTTACCAGCCAAGCGGCGCATTCGGCTTCCGGGATCAATTGCAGGATATCATGGCCTTCCCGCTCACGTATCCCGCTCTGGCACGAGAACATATTCTACGCGCGGCAGGCCGCCAGTTCGAGGAAGGCGATGTGCAGCACTGGTGGCATCCGCCCGGAGGCTCAGGCATCCGTTCGCGTATTTCCGATGACCTTCTGTGGCTGCCCTATGTCGTCGCCCACTACATCCGGACCACCGGGGATGTGGACATCCTGCACATGGAAGTCCCTTTCCTCAACGCTCCCGAGCTGGAAGAAGATCAGCACGAGAGCTTTTCCACACCGGAGGTCTCGTTCAAGCGCGGCACCCTGTTCGAGCACTGCCGGCGCGCAGTCGCGCGAGGCATGACCGTCGGGCCCAATGGGCTGCCCCTGATCGGGACAGGGGACTGGAACGACGGGATGGACCTCGTAGGTGCCGAAGGCAGGGGCGAAAGCGTCTGGCTGGGCTGGTTCATCGTCGATGTGCTCGAAGGCATGGCCGAGCTGTCCGACCTGCTCGATCGGCCGGATCTGAGCCTGACCTATCGGAAGGACAGAATGGCGCTGATTCAGCGTGTCGAGCGAGCGGCATGGGATGGGAAATGGTATCTTCGAGCGATTTTCGACGATGGCACGCTCCTTGGTTCATCAGCAAGCGAGGAGGCGAGGATCGATTCCCTGCCCCAATCCTGGGCGTGGCTGAGCGGCGCCGCCGACGCGGATCGCGCTGATACAGCGCTGGAATCGGCGTGGAAACATCTCGTTCGCGAGGACGAAGGGCTGGTGCTGCTTCTCGAACCTCCCTTTGACAGATCAGAGCCGTCACCCGGATACATCAAGGGGTACCCCCCGGGAGTACGCGAGAACGGAGGCCAGTACACGCACGCCGCGCTGTGGCTCGCCATGGCAATGGCGCGTCGGGGGGATGGCACGCGCGCATCGAAAATCCTGCACATGCTCAACCCGATCGAGCGCGCGCGCGATCCGGAAACGGTCTGGCGCTACGGTATCGAGCCCTACGTGGTCGCAGCCGACGTGTGCCGATTGCCCGGGCGGATCGGTTACGGCGGGTGGTCATGGTACACGGGTTCGGCAGCATTGATGTACCGGACCTGGGTCGAAGAGGTCCTGGGCTTGCGCATACACGGGGATCGCATGCAGGTGAATCCGGTCATCCCCGAATGGTGGAAAGGTTTTCGTATGCGATATCGTCATGGCGAGGCGATATACGAGATCCGGGTCGAGAACCCGGAAGGCTGCGAGCGAGGCGTGTTACGGGTGGAGATGGATGGTCAGCATGTGCCGGATGGCGTGATCCCGTTGCACCGGGATCTGGTCAAGCACCGGATCCTCGTGCGCATGGGGAATCCGCCGCCCGCGACCCGAGAAGCCGGCTCTTTATAATCCCGGTTGCGCCCGCCGGCGGAGAATCCGCTTCAACGCGAAAAACACGATCAATGCGACAAGGATTATAGCTGCGATCGGCAGGACGATGGAGACAATGGTACCGACTATGGAGGCCAGCAATTCTCCGGTTGATACTACGGGATTGCCCAATCCAGCGGTCGTCGCCGATGATGCACCGCGCACCAGAACGCTCGTGCCCTGTATCAGGCCAGCCACGCCACCGCCTGCGATTACGGCGAGCGGCCACCGAAGCAAAGGCGCCATATCGCCGACCATGGAAGCGGTGGTTATTGTGCCTGCCACAACTGCGGCAGGCGTAGCGATCGTGTCCAACAGATTATCCACCCACGGTATGTAGTAGGCGATTACCTCGACGATCATTGCGACAGCGAATGCGATAGTGGCAGGCCAGGACCCGATCCATTCGAATTCATGAGACAACGTTATGGCTCCGGCATGGTGGGCGATGCTCATCCCCAGCAGGGGCACGAAGATCCTGAAACCGCACGTCGCGCTCAGCCCGACACCGACAAAGAAAGCCATCACTCCTTGCATCTCGTTGATATCCTTTTTTCCATAGCGTGTCCGGGATGGCAGGCACCCCTTGCATAAAGATCCCTGCTCCGGATCCCCCGCGGCCGGCATGAGAACAATAACCGTCATCCGATAGTGAAATAAATAAGA
>JBJYWH010000079.1:12481-14181 GCA_046259355.1 Anaerolineales bacterium | reverse complement strand
GCATATTCAGCAGAGGGTTTCCGCCGGGCTCGTCAGCGGTCGGCATGAGAATTGCAGCCCTCAAGCTGCCTCGCTGCTTGTGTGAGCTGGCCAGTATCTTGGCTGGCCGGCTCACACAGCCCCAGGGCTGCCTATGCCGCCACCCGGAACGGGCAGCGGAGACCTTTGGGAGGGACGATCGATGCAGGATCCATTGCCGGAGTACAGATCATTCGTCATCACACGGCGGTTGAAAATGCACGGTGTGGTCGAAACCATGAGCGAGCAGCTGCCTGATGTGCAGGAAGCCTTCCGCGAGATCGAAGTGCAGCTGGTCAAGCGTATGAACACCCATGCCGCCGAAGGCTGGCGCATCATCTCCCACTCACACAGCATCTACAACGGCATCCTCATCGTGAGCTTGCTGCTCGGCCGCTGATTTCCCGGTCTGCTCGATCTCTCGCTCCCGGTATTTCATGATGTAAGCCGTTCCAGGCGCTGGATGAAATCCTCCAGGACAACAAACGCGCCTTCGATCGATTCCGGCGAACGCAGGTCAATCCCGGCCAGGTCAAGTGCTTCGAGCGGGTGGAGCGATCCTCCTGCCTTCAGGAATCGCAGGTAGTCTTCGCGCGCTCCTGCCTGACCCGTAAGGACTCGCTTCGCCAGTGCCTGCGCAGCCGCGATCCCGGTTGCATACTGGAAGACGTAGAAGTAGACAAACAGGTGGCCGAAGGTGGCCCAGGTCATCCCCGCCCGTTCGCGGTCAAAGTGCATCGCAGGGCCATAGGCTTCAGCCAGCATGTCCGCCATAGGATCGATCATCGCGTCCGGCGTCAGGCCGCGCCCAGCTTCGACCTCCCGGTGGATCATCTGTTCGAAGCGCGCCAATGTGGGCATCAGGAGCAGGTAGCGGTGAAAATTGGAGAGCGCTTCCTCGATCAGGGCGATCTGGAAATCGGGGTCTTCCTGTGTTTCAAGCAGATAGGAGCGGACAAGTGCCTGGTGCATGTTCGAGGCAACTTCCGCCACGAAGAGCGAGTAATCGCCGTACACCAGCGGCTGTGAATGCCAGGTGAGGTAGCTGTGCATCGAGTGTCCGAGTTCATGTGCCAGCGTGCTCATCGAGAAGAGCGTGCCGTTGTAGCTCATGACGATGAACGGATGGGTTCCCGGCGATCCCCATGAGAAAGCACCCTGGCGTTTTCCCCGGTTCGGCTGGCGATCCACCCAGCGTTCTTCAAGCGCCCCACGACGCACGATCTCCACATACTCCTCGCCCAAAGGGGCAAGTCCGCCGCAGATCCACTCTACTGCTTGTTCGAAGGAAACCTTTGGCGCGGATCGTGTCAGCGGAGCCCAGGTGTCGTAGAGCTCAAGCGTCTCGACCCCCAGCAGGCGTTTCCGGAGCTGGAAGTAGCGATGCCAGATGGGGAGCTTGCGTTGAAATGTCTCCAACAGATTGTGGAAGACGTCCACAGGAATGGCGAACGGAAATAGAGCAGCTTCCAGTGTTGAGTCATGCTGTCGGGCCCTGGCCATGAAAACAGCCTGCTTGATGGCGGTCTCGAGGTTGCTGGTCAGGGTGTGCTTGTGTTCCGCATAGCGATCGAAGTAGCGCTGCCAGGCATCGCGCCGGAGAGGCCGGTCGGACCGTGTTAGCAGTCCGGGATACGTGCCTTGCGTGATGGGATGGGTGCTGCCATCACCGGCGTGAGCCG
>JBJYWH010000079.1:0-12381 GCA_046259355.1 Anaerolineales bacterium | reverse complement strand
GCACGGCTGCTCCTTTCTGCTGCCAGGTCGTCGGTGCTGTCCACACTGTGTTCAAGCGATGCGTACAGCAGGACATGCTCGACCCGGTTAAGGAATGCAAACGCGTCGTCAAGTGTTTCCAGCAGCGTTTCCGCATCGCGGCCGAAGGCCTGATGTTCGGCTGGAAAGGAAGCAGCCTGGGTGCGTACATCTTCAAAGGCTGCTTCCCAGGCCTGCGGGCTTTCAAAAAGGCTTTCCCGATTCCACTTGAAGCGCGGTTCGATCTGGTTCCGGGCTGGCACAGCGGTGGTTTCCATGACGTCCTTCCTCGAGCCTGAGACAGATGGGAATCAGCGGGCAGGCATCATTGTAGGCCAAAGCGCGTCTGGAGCGCTGCCAATTCAAGGATTTCGCTCAACGGCCACCCACATTCGGATCCCATCGCTGATCAGTTCAATATCACCCTGCAGGTCCGTCCGCAGCATCCCGGCGGTCCTTTCGGTTGGCGTGGCGTGGTATTCTCCCGCCTCGCACGAGAGCAGCAGCACGGTGTTCAGGCTGGCGCGCATTTCTGGCGTGATGACCCGCGGGTCACCGCAGGTTGGCAGGAAAATCACAGTCTGTGACTCCAACTTCCCTTCGGCCTGCAGGGCTGAAATCATCTCGGGATCGGCCCCGGGCAGCAGGAGAGCCCGAAATGCGCCGAACTCAAGCGACAGGGCAAGACCCTGTGCGCCGGCCTCGGTGATATCCAGATCGGCGCCTGGACCCAGATCAAACCTCATCCCCCGGGCTGCCGTGATGATCGGTACGCCATCCTGGTTCAGTTCTTCCATCAAGCGCTGAGCGGCTGTCCCGGAAAGATGCGCAGGAAGCAGCGCCTGCTCCACCGGGTAGCGGTTGTGCAGACCGGTAAGACCTGCCAGCTGGTTGTACCCATTGCCGGCCAGGATCAACCAGTCCAGGCGGCGTTCGAACATGGAAAAGTACGGCCCCAGGCGATCGCTCAAACGAAGCGAACTCGAACCGCCGTTGATCAACATGCTGTTCCCCGCGGGGGAACGGATTAAGATCGCTTCCCCTTCCCCAACGTCGAGCAGCACGAGGTGTAGGCGTCCGTCGGGCCGGCGCAGGTAGGCATGCCAGGAGAGGAGCGCGGTGACGAAAAGCAGGGAAAGCATGGGTACCGCCGCCAGGCTGCGCCGGATTGCGCTGGAAAGCGTGTGCAGGATGGGAAATCGCAGGCTCCGGATCCGGCTCCATCCGAGTGTCAGGCCGAGCAGGATGGCGTAGTAGCAAGCCGGAAAGGCGAACGAAAGCGGCTTGAGCTGCAGAGAACTGAAGGGGAATCGGGCACAAGCTTTGATAAGCGAGATGGTTGCGGATGGGAACGGCCAGGCGAGCCAGGCTGCAGCCCGGCCGAGCTCGCGCGAGATCGTGCCGATCATCACCGCCAGGCCACCGCTCAGCATCAGACCGGGCTGCAGGGGAAGCACGAGCAGGTTGGTAAGGATCGACATAAGCGAAATGCGGTGAAAGGCGGCTGCGATGATCGGAAGCGTGGTGACCTGGGCGGCGAGCGTGAAAAGGGCGTATTCCGAAAGCAGTGGGGTGATCTGCTCTGAAAATCGAGAACCGGCCAGCTTCTCCAACCGGCCCTGGACATTCTGCTGCAAAGGATCTGCATACAGGATCAGGCCAAGGGCGGCAGCAAAGGAAAGCTGAAAACCAACGTCAAAGACCGCCATGGGATTGGCGAGTGTCATCAAGACAGCCGCCAGCCCCAGCGTGCGGAGAGCCTGACTGACACGACCGAGATATCCGGCGATCAGCGCAATGGAGCTCATGATCGCAGCCCGAACCACGGGCGGATCGGCACCCACCATGAGCGTATAGATAGCCAGGATCGCGATGGCTGCCAGCGCTCCGCGCCGCCGGCCAAGCGATCGGGACGTCAGCTGTATGCTGGCGCCGGCCAGGAGGGTTAGATTGAATCCGGAGATGGCGATGATATGCGTGGTCCCGGTGCGGTCGAAAGCTTCCCGCGTTTCGCTCGAGATGCCGCCTTCAACGCCGAGCAGGATACCTGCCATCAGCTGGGCTTCAGGATCCGGGAAGATGTGCAGAACGATCTCCAGGAGATGGTGGCGCAGCTGGTAGATTCGCGACAGCAGAGGGTTTCCGTACCCGCCTTCGAGCTGATCGACGGCGGCCATGGGCATCCAGCTGTAGATATCCCGGTTGGCGAGCACGCGGGCGTAATTGAAATCCAGATCGGCAGGCGGGGCCTCGAGATCCCCGCGTGCCCGCACCCAATCGCCATATTCCCAATTCACCAGTCGGCTGGCATGCATCAGCACCAGGCCATCGACGGACGCAGCCACTCCCAGCTCCGGGATCCGGATGCGCTCAGCTCGGACAACGAGCTGCGTGTAGGTTGCACGCCTTTCAGGATCATTAACGACGACGCCGGTTAGCGTGACTTCCCGCTGGAGATCGTTGTAGAAAAGGACCTGGGCGGCATCGATGACCGGCAGATGGAACTGCAGGCGGGCGGCGCCGGTGGTGAGCACAAGCAGCAGGCTGAAGGTTATACGGTACGGCCTGGCCCGCCGGAGGAAGGACAGCGTGACGGCGGCGATGCCGGACAGGACCAACCACTGCCAGCCTGCCATCGGCAGCTGGCGGGCTGCGACAATGCCAAGCAGCCATGAAGCGCAAAGTGCGAAGAAGAGCATGCGCATCCCCCTGATACGCAGGAGTTCCCCTGATTACGGGTTGCTACGCGGAAGGAAGTCCATGTGAAGGGGTGATCTCCCCCTGATATGTTCCAATCGGACAGCCGGCGGGCCTACTCTCCGGCCTCGGATTCGGCACCGGCCGGGATCTCGTCCTTGGATAGCAAGGCCATGCCGTCCACCATCCGGCGGTTGAACAGCATGGCCGGGGCTTCGGCGTGAACGCTCGGAAAGAGGATCGCTTGCAGGCTGGCGTTGAAAACCGGAATGAAGAGGCGTTCTCCTTCGAACATCAAGCCGCCGAAGCTGAATTTTCCGGGCGCTTCTACCACGCCTCGAACTTCATAACCGCCCATGACCACCCGCACCCAGTGGGGTACAGTGGTTGAATACCCACCCCGGGCGAAGCTGGTCGGCCCGAGCTGTGAACGGCTGCTCAACAGCGCGGCTGCAATTTCACTTTTCACGACATAGAAGGTGGGATAGCGGGCGATCAGCTTTCCGGGCTGGTGCAGCCGCATGAGCATCGCCCCCTCCAGCTCGAGGAAAGACGTGGTAGGGATGTTCAGAAAGCTGAAAAGACCGCTGGCGCTGGGGTTCACCCGCCCAAGGATGCGGTGGCTGGTGGTGTAGATCTCGACCGGGATGGAACGATTTGCCATGAACTGCCTCAATTCCGGATGGGGAGTGCAAATGTGATCGATGTGCTGGCCGGCGTGTGTTCGTACCACATGACCCCGTTCATGCTTTCGACGATCATACGGATCTCGCCCATCGAGAGCCCGGGCCCCATGGATCCTGAGAGCGGGTTGGTGTCGCTGGCGGTGATCGCCTGAACGGTATCGGGTGAGAGGCCGGAGCTCGAATCGGATACCCGTACCGCGGCCCATGCGCCGTCATGCATTTCGACATTGACCGTGAGAGGGAATTCATCACTCTGCGAGCGGAGCACCTCGAAGCGATGGGTTTCTAGGATCACGCGACCCCGTTTGGTGCGGCGAATCGCGGCCGCCACGAGCGCTTCCAGCACTTGGCGAACTTTCTCCTTGTCTCCCTCGAAAAGCGGAATCGGGTCGGCTTGTTCTGCATTGAGCAGCAACCCCTTCTGCCGCGCAACCGGGCGCATCGAATCGACAGCCTCCGCAATCAGCTTGGGGAGATCGACCAGCTGTTCCGCTTTTTCCGGATCGATATGCACGACCGGCTCCGACTGCAGCGCTTTCAGCTGGGAGAGCGCCTCGTCGAGCGTTTTCACCTGGGAGGGATCGGCATCCTGTCGGGAATGCTCCAGCAGCGCGGTCACGCGCTGAAGGCCGGCCATCAGATCGCTCGAGACGCCGAGCCTGGGCTTGGTGGGAGGGGGCGCTTCGCGCTGGAGCGGCTGCGTGCGGATCGTGCGTTTGAGCGAAGCTTGCTCGAGCGCCACTCCGGCCCAGTCCGCCAGCGCCATCAGGAGCGTCAGGTGGTGTTCAGTGAAGGAGCGCGAGGCGAGCCGATTGTAGACGCCGAGCACGCCGACGACCGAATCCTTGACGCGCAGCGGCACGTTAACGGTTGATTGAACCAGAAAGCCGGTTTGGACCTTGACCGGTCCGCCTTCAAGCGATGGCTGGCGCAGGAGAGGCTTGCCGGTTTGGTAGACCTCCCCCACCAGGGTGTCGGTTGATCGCAGCTTCTGAAGCGTCGCGTGGCGCTCTCCGGCCTGCTTGCTAGCGCGCAGCACGAGTTCGTGGTCGTCCGGTTCGGCCAGGTAGATGGAGGCTTCTTCGGCGTCGGTGACGAACGCGGCGGCTTCGACCACGCTGCGCAGGATTTCGTTCAGGTCATTCAGGTCGACAACAACCCGGCCGATCTCGCTCAGCATGCGGATCTCTTCCGTCCGCCGGCGGAGCTGCTCGCGCAGACGCTCCATGCGGTCCGAAAGTTCGGAGGCATCGGCCTGCGTGGAGCGGCTTTCGCTCAGTTCGGTGATGGCCTGACAGAGTTCAGACGGCCGATAGGGTTTGAGCAGGAAATCGTGGACTCCCATACGAAAGAGCTCGCGCAGTTTAGCCAGGGGGAAATGGGCAGCAAGCAGGATGGCGGGCGAGCTGTCGCCGGCCGCGCGGTAGTTGCGCAGATTCGCCATGGGATCGCCGCGCAGCTGGGTCACATCAACGACGAGGACATCAGGGTGCGGTGCTTCACTCCCCCTGACCCAGGCATTGAAACCGGAAGGTTTGAGAATGCGTTCGACGATGGCCTGGGCATTCGAATCGACGTCGGCGATTACAAGCACATTTGGAGTGGATGGGTTTTCGGCCGGGACGACCATGTCCTATTCGCCTTTTCAAACTGCGCTGGTCACGACCTGTGTCGGTGCTCCTCCGGAGGCGAGCCACCGCTGGCATCGGCGTCGAGCCGCTGGCGCCGGTGTTCCGATGATTCCACACGGCCAGGCCAGCCCGGATTGAGTAAACGTGTGATCGCCCCCGGGTCGTATTCGTGATGACCGCAGATCGGACAATACCAGGCCGGGACATCCTGTGCGCAAAGCGGCCATCCAGCTACCGTCGTGAAATAGACCGACCGGACGGACTGGAGCGATCCAAGCTGGCATGCAGGGCAGGTGGGGGAGGGTTCGTTTTTCATCATGAACGACACAGGACCGCTCTGGGAAGTCCCTCCTCGCAGCGCGCATGCCATGGACGTGTACCTGCAAAGACAGGCTTCATTGCCATGGAATGATGTCCAGATTGTAGCATAACCGGAAGGGCAGACTGCGGTACGCTGGTCATTCTCCGGCCGCAGCCAGGTCGTAATGGGGAATGAGTCCCGCCTCAGAAGGCGGCCAGTAGACCAGGACCGCCTTGCCGATGATCTCGTTGAGGGGCAGCGGCCCCCAGTTCTGGGAATCGGAGGAATTGTTGCGGTTGTCCCCAAGCACAAAAATTTCGTCCGACCCGAGCGTCCAATCGCCGCTGTAGCGTGGTGCGGCGTTCAGGTAGGGCTCGTCGATCAGCTCACCGTTGACATAGACCTGACCAGCACGCACGGTCACTTCCTCGCCGGGCAGGCCGATCACGCGCTTGATGAAGCGGCGTTCCGGGTTGAGCGGAAAATGGAAGACGATGATGTCGCCGCGCTCGGGCTGGCTCCAGCGATAGGCCATACGGTTCACGACCACGAACTGGCCTTCATGCAGGCTCGGCTCCATGCTGATGCCCTCCACCCGGATCCGCGCCGTGAGCAAATTGACGGCCAGGAACAGCAGACCGGCGACGAGCACGGTCTGGAAGAGCTCACCCATAAAACCGAGGAAGCGCTGACCAAAGGAGGGGCGACCGGAGGGGGCCCATTCAGGGGGTTGGGGTTCCGGAAATGGACTTTCGTTCACGATGCGCGATTATATCACGCGGAGAAACCGTCGAAGGCTTAAGCGCCCTTCTGGCCGCGCTCAGAACGGGGGCGAAACACCAGGCGCAGCGGAGTGCCCAGGAAACTATAGCGGGCTCGCAGCTGATTTTCGAGGTAGCGCTTGTAGGTGAAGTGGACCAGCTTCGGATCGTTGACGTGGAAAAGGAAAGTGGGGGGATCGACCCGCACCTGGGAGGCGTAGAAGAATTTCAAACGCCTGCCACTTCGGGCCGGCGGGGCATGCTCGCTGAGTGCCTCCTGCAGCATGCGGTTGAGCTCCCCGGTCGTGATACGCCGCAGGCGCTCCTCCTGTACCTGGAGCGCCGTCGGCAGCACCTGATCAACACGCTGACCGGTCCGGGCAGAGATGAAGAGAATCGGTACATAGTCCATGAAATTCAACTCATGCCGGATCCGTTCGCTGAACTCCAGGGTGGTGTAGCTGTCCTTCTGGATGGCATCCCACTTATTGACCACCAGCACGACGGATTTATGCTTATCGATCACCAGGCCGGCAATGTGCGTGTCCTGGGCGATCACGCCCTGCGTGGCGTCGACCAGCAGCAGCACGACATCGGCACGGTCGATGGCTTTCAGGGCTCGCAGCACGGAGTATTTTTCCACGCCGGGCTCGATACGGCCCCGGCGCCGGATGCCGGCTGTGTCGATCAGCGTGATCGGGGTATTCTCCCACTCGATGTTCGTATCCACGGCGTCGCGCGTCGTTCCGGGGATTTCCGAGACCAGCACGCGGTCCTCCCCGAGAATCTTGTTGAGCAGGCTTGACTTGCCGACATTTGGCCGTCCGACGATGGCGATATGAATCCTCTCATCGGATTCGGCCGATGGAAGCTGAGGTCCGCCCAATGCGGTGACCAGCTGATCGAGCAGATCGCCTGTGCCGCGCCCATGGAGCGCGGAAATCGGGATGGGATCTCCCATGCCCAGGCCGTAGAATTCTGTTGCCTGGGCACGCCGGTTTTCATTGTCGCAGCGGTTGACGACCAGCAGAATCGGTGGATGGGGTTTGCCCACCACTCGCTGCTGCTGACGGCGCAAAATTTGGGCCACCTCTTCATCTGCCACCGTGATGCCGCTTTCGACGTCCACCAGAAAGAGGACCGCGTCCGCATCACGGGCAGCGATAGTGGCCTGAGTCCGGACCTGGCTGATGTAGTCCCTGGATCCGATCGAGAGCGGTTCGCCGCGGCTAAGGTCGGTGGGATCGATCCCACCGGTATCGACGATATCAAAGGTCACCCCGTTCCACTCCGATTCCGCGACCAGGCGGTCACGGGTCGTGCCCGGGGTGTCATCGACTACTGCCAGCCGTTCGCCAGCCAGGCGGTTGAAGAGCGTCGATTTTCCGACGTTGGGGCGACCGACAATCGCGACAACTGGACGTTCCATGGAAGTCAAGGAGAGGGCGTGGGGGTCGGGGTGGGGGTGGGGCGCGGAACCGCCGTTACCGTCACCTCGATCACGCTCGGCGTGGGCGGTTCCCAGGCGATCCCCTCCGGAACGCCACGCACCTGCGGTTCGAGCTGGTAGCTGCCCAGGCTCAGGTTTTTCATGTCCAGGACGATATGGATATCGTCTGGCTTGAGCTGATCCAGGTCAACGGCGGGACCGGTGAGTATCAGGTTGATGGCCTCCGGTGAGGGGTAGGCGTAAAGTCCGAAGCCCAGATTTTCCAGTTCTACCCGGCGCGTGATCGTGATGGAGGTCTCGATCGGTTCGATATCGATCTGCACGCGCACGTTCTGCTCGCCGATGAGTGTGAAACCTTCCGGCAGGTCGAGATCGACCCGCCGGTCGATGCTCTGCGTTTCCTGTGAGACATCGATTGGAACCGTCTGGACGAAAGCCGGAAGGGCTTCCAGCGCAGCGGGATCCGGTGAGAAGACCGCGACCTGATTGGGCGTAACGGTCACACGCGTGATGCGGTAGTAGCCTTTCGCTTCCAGTTCATCCTGCCCGACCACGACCGGTATGACCAGCTTTGAAGCCAGGTTCTCCAGCTTCGTCACCGGGATCGTGACGTGAATGGTATCGGTGTCAGCCTGCAGTCCGGTCACGGGGTCATCCTGCGAATCGACCAATCGGAGCGTGAAATCGGAATCGATCGGGCGCTGGCGACCGTTCAGGTCGACGACCACTTCGGCCGCGACAACCTTGCTCACGCTGGAAGCAGGACCGGTCACGGTCACCTGTTCGGTATCGATCTGCGGTTCATCAGCACGGTAGCCGGATGCCACCTCGCCCCGTGTCTGGACTCGCACATCGACGCGCTTGGTTGAAAGCTGTTCAATCGTCAGCGTTACGATCGTGGGATCGATGGACGTGATCTGGGTGGCGCGGCGGTCGACGTTTCCCTCGAGCTGAATGCGGTGAATTCCGGCTTCGAGCCCATCCAGTTTCGCGATGACCTCGATATCCTGGCTGGTGAGGTTGCGCCAGACCGACTCCGGGGCCCGCAGGTTGATTTGTGCCAGTTGGGGTGGTGCGCCGACGATCGTCAGCCCTTCCTGCAAGCCCGAGTAGCTGATCGGGATGGATTCGGGGAAGAGCTGATCCACGAGAGGATCTTCCTGGCTCACAGCCGCAACCCAGGCCGTTAGTGCCAGGATGAATGACAGCATCAGGGTGCCGAGGTTCTCGCGCATCCAGTTCAGCATTATCCATCCCTCGGCGGGCGCGAAAGGAAGCGTGACTGGCGGGCCAGGAAGCGCTCGATCCAGGCAGGAACACGCCCGACGGTGCGCGGCCGGAAGAATGCCGTCAGGATATTGCGCAGACGGGCTTGATCGAGGCGCCGGATGATCCGTCCATTGTGCGTGACCGAAATGCCGCCGGTCTCTTCTGAGACGACGACAGACACGGCGTCGCTGACCTCGCTGATACCGAGCGCAGCCCGGTGACGCAAGCCCATCTGCCGTTCCGGCGAGCGGGTGAGTGTGCCGCTCGAAGAGAGCGGCATCACGCAGGCAGCGGCCGCGATGCGGCCTTCGCTGATGATCGCAGCCCCATCATGCAGAGGGGTATTGATGTGGAAGATCTGGAGCAGAAGCTCGGGTGTCAATTCCGCGTCAAGCATGACACCGGTCATCTTGTAGTCGTCGAGCGGGATTTCTCGTTCGATTACGATCAGGGCACCGTAGCGCCGGTCGGAAAGACGCTGGGCCGTGACGCCGATTGTCTCGATCAGGTGCTCCACATGATCGGGCTCTGCCGTCAGGTTGAACCAGGCACCGGTCCGACCGAGCCGTTCCAGCGCCCGGCGGATTTCCGGGGCGAAGATAACCGGTATCGCCACCAGAAGGGCGGGCAGCGAGTTCTGCAAGAGCCATGTGAAGGCCGGCAGGTTGAGCAAGCTGGTGAGCAGGGCGATGGTGATGATCAGGACGATCATCCCCCGCAGCAGCACAACAGCCTGCGTTCCCCGGACCAGACGCAGCAGGAAGAACACGACCATGGTCACCAGCAGCACGTCGACCAGGCTCAGCAGGTCGAAGCGCTGGAAGAAAAAGCCGATCTCGATGAAAAAGTTACTGAACATTTGAGCGTGAACCGGTTGGATCAGACATTACTTCCCGCCCTTAAGGTTCTTGAGGAGCTCCTGATATCCACTCAAGTTGGGCGGGTTCAGGCCGATGATTGTCGTGATGGTGTGGATCGCTTCTTCCCTTTGCCCGGCATCAAGCTGGATCTCACCCAGGGCGTCATATTGGGCGATCGCATCGGCGGTGCGCCCGGCTGCACGGTAGGCCTCCGCCAGGCGGGCATGCAGAGCTTGCTTGCCGGGGTGTTCGCGGGCAAGTTCTTCCAGCAGTTCGAGCGCATCGGCAGCACGGGCTTCCTTTACCAGTCGCTCAAGATGGATATCGAGGGCTTTGCCGGCTGCATCTTCCTTGCCCAATCGCAAATTAAGGTCGATGACGTGCAGGCGGGCCTTTTCATTGCCTGGATCGAGCTCGCATACCAGGGTGTAATCCTCCAATGCCTGGCGCCAGTCGAGGCGAGAGAGATCGAGATCGCCCATCTGGTCCAGGATCCGCACAACAAACTCCCGGTCGACCGTGCTGCGCTGGGCGAGGTTGTAGGCATCGCTCAGCGTGTTGCGGGCTTTGTCGATCTCCGCCATCTGCCGGTAGAGCTCGGCCAGGTCGAGATATTGATCGATCGCCTTTCCGGTGCGATCCTGCTGTGCGAGCAGTGCGATCAGCTGCTCGCGGGCGTTGATATCGATGGGTGAATGCTGGATGATGCGGGCGTACACATTGGCGGCCTGCGAAATTTCACCCCGGACACGATGTGTCCGGGCGACCGTTCGGAGCTTGGTCATGCCGCCGGCAGTGTTGCCCTGCCGCAGCATGATCTCAGCCATGCGGATATGGAGCCCCAGGTATCCGGGCACGTGGTCGAGCGAGAGCATGGCGTCTTCCAGCGCTGACTCGTACATGCCCTGGGTGACGAGGTCATCGATGCGGCTGAGGGCCTGCAGAACGCGCTCCGTTCCGCCGACGGCGAGCATGTCGGCGATCGGCACGATGGTGGCTCCTTCGCCCTGACCCTCGAGCTGCTGGCGAGCCTGCCGCAGCCGCTTCAGCCATTCCGGCCCGCTCAGGAAGCTGAGCGTGTTTTCAACGATCTGCGAGAGAGTTTCATCATCGCCTTCATCCTGGGAGGCGAGAATCGTGTCATAGAGCTGCGTGAGCTGGCTGGATTGCTCCTCATCCACCGAAAGCGAATCGGCTTTGCGCAGCGCCTGGAGCAGGTAGCGGGCGGCCTCCCGCAGGTCGCCCTGCATGCGCGCTAGCCGACCGAGGGCAAGGTTGGCGCCCAGTTCGAGTTCGGGATGGCCGACGGAAAGGGCCAGATGGCGGGCGGCCTCGTCGTTCTGCTCCATGCTCTTCAGCAAGATGCCGAGATTGTAGTGGACGGCAGGATGATCGAGGCCGGCCTCAATGGCGCGAGCGTATTCCTTGACCGCTTGAGCCTTGTTGCCGCGCGTCTGCAGGTCGATCGCCTGGCCGAGGTATCGCATCATCTGCGGCTGGGCGATGGACTTGCGCTCCCGGCTGAGGCGGCCTTCGGTGAGTTCTTTCATATCCACCGGGGCTTGGTCTTCGTCATCCCCGCCTTCGCCTTCTTCGAACACCAGCCCGGCCAGGATCGTCAGCGCACGGGTTTGCGCCGCGGTCTCGGGATCCGCCTGCTGGCTGTCCTCTTCCGGCGGAGCTTCCTGCTCGGATTTCAGGTAATCTTTCACATCGTCCATGCGCAGCGGAGCCGTCACGGCCCGCGGAGCGCTTGGAGGCGAGAGTTCTTTGCCCTGTTGCAGCATGCGCAGCGTCCGGGCGGCTTCTTTATCACCGGGGATGATGCGCAGGGCACGCTGGACCGCCTCCACGGCGCGATCCTGTTTCTTTGCTGCCTGCAGGATGGAAGCGACGGCGAGGTATTCGTACAGTGCCTCGCGCTTGCGCCCCAGGCGCTCGAAGGTCATTGCCAGTCGGGATCGATTGTTCAGATCCTTGGGTGTCATGCGGGCGATGTGCAGCCAGTTGTCGATCGCTTTGTCGGCATCTCGCCGCTTGAGGTGCATCTCCGCCGCCAGCTTGCGCTGGGCAACCGCGGCCTTGGTTTGAGCCATTTTTTCCAGAATCTCGGCCGTTTTTTCAATCGGAATCGGGTTCTCGGGGGCGAGCTTGGAAGCGTGCTGGTAGACATCGAGGGCTTCTTTGTAGTTCTCGGATTCCAGCAGCGCCAGCCCCAGGCTGGTCATTGCGCCGGGGTGATCCGGCACCAGCGCCAGGGCTTTGCGGTAGAACTCGATCGCCCGATCCCATTCCAGGTCCCAGGCCGCCGAATGTCCCAGCCGCATCGATTCTTCAAAGAGCTCTTGACGGTCGCTCATGCTCGCTTCTGTCCGCAAATTTGGGGTAGCGAGGCGAGTATAGCACAGTTAGAACGGCCTCGCCCTGGCCCCAGCTTGCAATGCCCTTTCATCGCTGGCGGTGGCTATTTCACGCCGTGACGGGCTCCATTTCCGCCCAATTTAAACCGGCTTTGGCGTCGGTTTTCAGCGGCACTGCCAGCCTGTAGGCTTGCTGCATTCGTTCTTGCACGATTCGGGCCGTGGCATCCAATTGTTCGATCGGGCACTCGAGCACCAGCTCGTCGTGCACCTGAAGCAGCATGCGGCCGGCAAGGCCCGCCTCGGCCAGCGCCGGGGGCAAGTCCAGCATGGCGAGCTTGATGATGT
>JBJYWH010000078.1:0-1676 GCA_046259355.1 Anaerolineales bacterium | reverse complement strand
CTGCGTGCGGTATTCGCTGCTGATGAATGGGTTCGATACGCCGATCGTGAAGGGCCCGGCCATCCCGTCTTCCTTGACGAAGAACTGCTGGACTTCAGCGTCGGTCATGATGTTATCGAGCAGGTAGGCGTCTGGCTTGCCTTCGCACATCGCCAGGCCCTCGTCCAGGTTTTCGGACGTGATCACAGCCGCCAGCGGCAACACGAACGACAATCCGTTCGCTCCACCCAGCTTGGCGGTATCCACCTGCTTGCCCAGCAGCATGTTGACTGCAATCCGCAAACCGGTCGGGGAAACGCCTGGATGATTGGCGACCGCGATCGAGTCGAAGTCCGGGTTCATCGTCAGGGCTTCCTGCCACAGGTTCAAGAACTGGCAGCGGCCTTCACCCACCCCCTGCGGCCATTTCGCCGGGTTGGCGGCCATCACCGCCTGCAGCGCCCCGATCGCCATCCCGTCCTGGGTCCAGTAGCCATCCAGGTTCGGGTAAGCAGCCAGGAAGTTGGACATGACCTGCTGGCCGGTCGCCTCGTCCCAGCGGCCGGTATCGGTCGCCAGTACGTTGATGCCGGGATAATCCGCAAATACTTCGGCCACCCCTTCCATCCGGGCCACGTTGGCCGGGTGCCCGGGGAAGCCTTCGATCTCAACGATGTCGCCTTCGCCGCCCAGCTTCTCAGCCAGCCACTCGGCGCTCGTCATCGCCCAGGCTTTCTGATCGATGCCCACGTTGTACACACCCGGCACGTTCAGCTCCTGGTCCACCGAGATCACGATGATCCCCTTCGCCACCGCCTCTTCCAGGGTCGCATTCAGGCCGTTCACGTCCCCCGGGTTCACCAGGATGGCGTCCACATTCTTGGCCATCAGGTTCTGCAGCTGCTGAATCTGGCCGGCCACGTCGGTATCAGCGCTCTCGATCACCAGTTCGGTCGTCAGGCCCTGGTCCATATACTCCTGGTTGACTTCGATCAGCTCGGCGATCATCTGCGTGCGGTATTCGCTGCTGATGAATGGGTTCGATACGCCGATCGTGAAGGGCGGCTCTGCCGCTCCCATTTCCGGCGGCGCTTCGGTTTCTGCAGGAGCTTCCGTGGCGGCAGGCTCGGCTGGCGCCTCAGTCGCTTCCGGTTGGGGTGCTTCCGTCGCTTGGGCAGGAGCCTCAGTCGGCGTGGCAGGGCTGCACGCGCCTAGCACCAACGATGCAAGCAGCAGGACGCTCAGAATGGTAAACAGTTTCTTAGACATAGTTTCTCCTCATTAAATAGTTTGTTCCGTTGAACTTGGAAGGTGGATTCCTCTTCTTTGGATATGTCAGCCTCCTTTCAGGGTCTTTGGTAATTTCAGTGATGAGGTTCACTACAGGGTTTCCGAGAGACCCTTCTCTCACTGGTAAAGCGAAAAATGCAAATCGTCTTCAACCACAAATAGATATTCCAGGGCCAGCATAATCGCGCCAATCACCCCCGCATCTGGCCCCGTCCGGGAAAAATTGATCGACAGGTTAGTGGTTGCCAGCGGCAGCGAGCGTCGCAAAACCGCGTGCTTGATGGCGATTAACAAATGATTGCCAAAATTGGCGATCCCGCCGCTGATAAAAATATGGCTGGGGTTAAAGAAATTGACGATACCAGCCAGCACCTCACCGACCATCTGTCCGCTGGCACGGATGATTT
>JBJYWH010000077.1:0-3553 GCA_046259355.1 Anaerolineales bacterium | reverse complement strand
CCCATCTGGGCTGCTCTTTGTTTGGGGCAAACAGGAATTATCCCTTCGCTGTCGCTTTCAATTCGATCGTCATGCGGTCGAAGAAGCTTTCGCTTGGAAGCGCTCCTTCTCCATAGCTGAGATCCACGATCCGGGCCTCCACTCGAAGTGAGGCGGTCTCCAGCTCGACCACACCACCACTTTCCGCCTGGATGGGATCACCCTTAGCAGACAGTCGACCGCGAGTCTCATCGTCATTGAAGGCATAGCCGCTGAGCACGATCTTCGTCACGGTCTGGATATCATTCTTGTCAAACAGCCAGATTTCGAAGCCCGAGACCTTCTTCGGCTCGCCGACGCTCATGACTTCGGCAATGCCGACTCCACACTCGCCCAGGAAATCTCCCGTCGCCGGGCTTTCGATGCTGAACGAATCGTCGTAAAGATCATCACCAAGGGTATACGTGGTACGGAATGTCGCCAGGGGCTGTTCTTCGGGCATTTCATAGGCAGGTGCATGGCTTTCAAAGGGTATCGGTTCCGAGGCTGCTTCGCCGAGTTCGTAATCTTCACGCTCGACGTCGCCCTCGCCGGTCTCCAGCCTCCGCCGCAGGAAGAGCGCCAGGCCCAACAGTGCACCGAGCAGCAGGGTTCCACCACAGACCGGCAGGATCAAGCGAGCCGCGGTACTGCCAGAGGGCGCTTCCTCACCACCGGCTGGTTGTGTTTCAGGCGTTGTGCCCTCTTCTGAGCCCGTTTCGGCGGGTTCTCCCCCGGTCGAAGGAGCGATATCCGCCTCAACCGCTACGAGCGCCTGGAATTTCTGGATTGCGCTGGGACTGACTTCACCCGGTTCTGAACCGACCATATCAAGTGTTGCTTCTTTGAATTCGCCGAGTTGACTGAAGCGGTCAAGCGCCAGTTCCGGGTCCTGGTTGGTAGCATACGAATCGATCACCATGCGAAGGTAATCGACCCGAAGATCCTCACGCATGTCGGCCGGTGTCCCATTTACCCACTCCACCGGACTGATCACCCAGGCATACACCACACCCAATACAAGGCCCAAAATCAGTGCAATGACAGCCACCAGGGGGATCTTTGATGTGAATTGTTTGATTGCATCCATAAGCCCTCACTCCTCGGCGCACCTACGAATTCGAATTTCGTTCCGTACGCCCGGTGCCAAGATACGGCCTTGGTGATTGTAGACCGTATGAATCGGATAGGCAATTACAGGGATGCAGGTTCTATGCCACTTCGCCTTCCGGTTGTTCCAGCTCGGAAAGCTCGTAGCGGCGCTCACACTCTGTGCACACCGCGTGCTGCCGGTCATCCATAACCAGCAACCCCCCGCAGTTCGGGCATGCAGGCTTCAGCGGGCGCTTCCAGGAGGTGAATTCACACTGCGGGTAATTGGCGCAGCCGTAGAACACCCGACCACGCCGGGTGCGGCGCTCGACCAGTTCCCCACCGTCAAGTGGACACGTTACGCCGATTTTTTCCAGCCACGGCTCTGTGTAGCGGCAGTTGGGGAAGTCTGAACAGCCAATAAACTTCCCATATCGCCCATGCCGAATCAGCAGTGGGTGTCCACATTCCGGGCAGAGGCGATCGAGCATTTCGGGCTCGACTTTCATCTCCGGCATGGCTTCCTTGGCGACTTCCAACTCGCGCGAGAAGGGGCCGTAGAAATCACGCACGATCTCGATCCAGTCTTTCGTGCCGGAGGCGACATCGTCGAGTTCGGATTCCATCGACGCGGTGAAATTTACATCGACAATATCCGGGAAGTGCTCCACCAGCAGGTCGTTCACCGTCTTGCCGATCTCGGTGGGCAGCAAGCGCCGCTGTTCCCGGACGACATAACCCCGCTGGCGAAGGGTCGAGATGATCGGTGCATAGGTCGAGGGGCGGCCAATGCCGTATTCCTCCAACTGCTTGATCAAGGTCGCATCTGAAAACCTGGGAGGCGGCTGGGTGAAATGCTGTTCGGGGTGGATGTCGATCAACCTGACCGGATCACCAACCGCCAGTTCGGGCAGCTGGTTCATGGTTGAGCTGCGACCCTCATCATCCCCGCCGTTGTTACTGCCGTTGCTTTCGAGCTCGGCATAGACCTCGAGAAAGCCTGAGAATCGCAGCGCGGAGGCCGACACTCTGAAAAGGTAGCGGTGGTCTTCCTTCGAACCCGTCACCTCCATGCGCAGGGTATCATAGATGGCCGGCTCCATTTGTGAAGCCACAAACCGCCGCCAGACCAGATCGTAGAGTTTGAATTGGTCACGTGTCAGGTGGGATTTGAGCGACTCGGGCGTCCGCCGGGACGAAGTAGGACGGATCGCCTCGTGTGCCTCCTGCGCTCCCCTTGTCGTGCTTGTATAACGCTGCGGAGTCCCGGGAAGATATTCTGCACCGTACCTTGACCGGATCAAGTCACGAACTTCATTCAGCGCCCCCTCCGATACCTGCACGGAATCGGTACGCATGTACGTGATCAATCCGACCGCTTCATCCCCCGGCAGGTCGATCCCTTCATACAGCTGCTGCGCCAGCGCCATCGTTCGGCGTGCCGTGAACCCAAACGCCGATGATGCTGCCTGCTGCATGGTGCTGGTGGTGAATGGCGCAGCAGGCTTGCGGGTGCGTGAACCGCGCTTTACATCCGATACCTGATAGCGGGCTGCCCGCAAATCTCCTTCGAGCGCTTCCACGTCATCTTTCGATCCGAGTTCCGGCTTTACATCGTCAACGTTCATCAATAATGCCCGGAAAGCCGGTGGTTTTTCGGGGTGCAAGAACTCACCGTCGATTGACCAGTACTCCCGCGGCACGAAGCCGCGTATTACGCGTTCACGCTCAACTACGATGCGCAGCGCCACGGATTGCACCCTGCCAGCCGATAAGCGACCGCGCACCTTCTCCCAGAGCAGCGGGCTCAGGTTGTAGCCAACCAGCCGGTCAAGAATGCGACGCGCCTGCTGCGCGTCGACGAGATGAAGGTCGATGCCCCGTGGATGCTGGAAGGCTTCTTCCACTGCGGGAGCGGTAATCTCGTGGAAGACCACCCGCCGGGCAACCTCGGGATCGATCTCGGCCGCCTCGAGTAAATGCCAAGCAATCGCTTCGCCCTCTCGATCGGGATCGGTCGCGAGGTAGACCTCCGCCGACTTCGCGGCATCCGCCTTCAGCGCCTTCACCACATCGCGTTTCTCATTCGGCACACGATACTTGGGTTTGAAGTCGTGCTCAACGTCGACCGAGAGCTGCGAGCGCAGCAAATCTCGAACATGGCCCAATGAAGCTTTGACGGTATATCCTTTTCCAAGAATCCTTCCCACGGTGCGGGCTTTCGCTGGAGATTCTACGATCACCAGCTTCCCGCGCCGTGGTTTTTCCCTGGTCTTGTGCGGTTGGCGTGTTACCTCTGGAGCTTCCAGCCCTTCATGGGCAGGCGTGCGCCCCATACGGTAAAGCCCGGTGCCACAGACCGGGCAGACACCTTTTGTTGCAGGTGTGCCGTTCGAAGTAAATGTCGCTACGGGCTCAGAAATCTCACGTTTTTGTTTACATT
>JBJYWH010000076.1:0-4544 GCA_046259355.1 Anaerolineales bacterium | reverse complement strand
CTACGGCTGGAGCGAATACCTCGACTGGGCGCAGTGGAATGGGTCCACAGTGTATTCGGGCAATGACTACACTTCAGGAACGGGCGTCAGCTTGAACGCCGGCACAAATCTGGGCAGCAACAACATCCTGATCGATTTTAGCGGCGGCTTTAATGGCGATTTGACCTCCGCGCCGCTGAATCTCGGAAGCAGCAACTTCGGCTTCTCGATCTCCTTCAGCGACTCGGCCTGCAACCTGAGCGTCCCGGCGACGCCGAAAAGCTTCCCGCCGCCGACCAGTACGGCTACGCCGACCAGGACACCCACCAAGACTGCGACGCCGACGATGACACCGACGCCGACGAACACGCTGATCCCGACACGGACGAACACGCCGCAGCCGACCCGCACGCCGACTGTGACTCCGGTTTTGCCGACACCGACGCCAACTGAAACGGAATGCTTCGACTGTTAGCACCTCCGGCCCCGCTCACATGAGCGGGGCCGACTTTCTTTCATCAACTGCTTCCCATTCTTGCTCAGGCGACCACCCTCACCTACAATCTCGTCGGAATGCATACTGAATCGCGAGTGATGAGCCTCTATACTCGAAACTGGCCGGTGCTGGCCTGTCTGGTGATCCTGTTTTACGCCATCTGGATTACCGTGAGCCCGGGTACGATGGCGGGCGGCCTGTTCGTGATGGTGCTGGAGCTCGGTGTACGGGCTGCGGCAACGCTTGCTGCCCAGCGGGCGCTGGGTCGGATTCGGAATACACGCGAGGCAAGGGTCTGGCGCTACCTCGCGGCCGGGCTGCTGATCTGGACGCTGGCCGATGCCGTCACGGTGCTGCAGTGGATTCTCCAGGGGACGGCTCCCGTTGCGCCGACGCTGCGAGATCTGCTGCAAATCGCGGGTTATTTCAGCGTTCTTGCTGCAGCCGTGCGGTACCAATCGGCCCAGGATGAAAGTTTCGGCCGGGTACGGGAAGCGGTGGATGTCGGCATTCTCATTCTGGGTGTCATTACGCTCGCCTGGCTCATCTTCCTCGGACCGGCGGTTGATGCCGGGTATCTCCAGATCAACATCATCTTCTGGCTGGCGATTCGCCCCATTCTCGATCTGATCATGGTCTTGATTGTCGTGCGCCAGTTGATCGTCCAGGTGCAGGCCCGTGACCGGCGGCTGCTCGCCCTGCTGCTACTGGCGTTCAGCATCTTCTTTATCAGCGATCTCTCCGCCAGTATGCGCGGCATCTACCGCTATCTGGCCACGCCGGGTCTGGTGGAGGCGGGATGGATGACCGGAACCCTGGTTCTGGGCTTGCTCTTCCGAAACCTGCCGGTTGGAAGCGGCGCACCGGAAGCAGGGGTGAGGACCCCCGTGCTCCCCTCCTGGCGGATTCGGCTGGAGCTGCTCTTTCCGCTCGTCTTTACCTATGCCGTTGTCGGATTCCTTCTCTTTGAGTGGTGGTTCTCCGCTTCGCTGGATTGGGTTGGGGTGGGTGGAGCAGCTTTGCTGATTGCCATGATGTTCGCTCGTCAGGGCGTGATTGCCGGGCAGCAGGAGCTGCGGCAGTTCGCCGCGCTGGTCAATGCCGCAGCCGATATGGCTTTCATCTGTGATCTCGAGGGGCAGGTGAGGCTGGCGAATCCTTCGCTCAAGAATGCCCTTGGGCTTCCTCCCGACATCAAGGCTGGCTGGGATCTCGGAACGGTCCTGGCCGATCCCGGCGGTGAGCAGCTGTCGGTAATGCTCGAGCAGGCGCATGCGGAGGGATGGAGCGGCGAAGTCACGTTCCGGGGCCGGGGAGGATCCCGATTTCCAGCGACGCTCGAGATGCGCCCACTGCGGGACGCCCAGCGCAGACGGACACTGATCGCCGGTACGGCGCATGACCTGGGAGAGATTCGGAAGCGCGAGGACGATTTGCGGAATGCGCTCGTCGACGTCGATCTCGCCCGGGAGCAGCTGGCAGAGCTCAATCAGGAGCTGGAATCCAAAGTGGAGCAGCGAACGTATCAGCTGGAAGCTACGGTGGCCGATCTGGCACGGCTGAACGAGGAACTCAAAGCGCTCGATCAGCTCAAATCGGAATTTGTAGCTCTCGTGTCGCACGAACTGCGCGCGCCGCTGACCAACATTCGAAGTGGGATCGAACTGCTCCTGCAGCGTGATAAGAATCTTGCTATTCCAACGCGCGAGGCGCTTGACCTGGTTCAGGCCGAGACCGACCGCCTGACGCTGTTTGTCGAGACGATCCTGGACCTCTCGGCCCTGGATGCAGGCAAAGTGCAGCTTGATATTGCGGCCATTGACCTGAAGTTCATCATTCATGCAACGCTCGATCGGTTCAGCTCGGCCCAGGATCGCCTGCGGCTCGTTGGGGAGAGTCTCGATCTCTTACCCCCTGTGCTGGCAGATCAGCGGGCTCTGGAGAGCGTACTCTACCACTTGATCGATAATGCGTTGAAGTATGCACCCGAAGGACCGGTTCAGCTGCAAGCCTATAAGAAGGATGTGCAGATCTGCATGGAGATCCGGGATGAAGGACCCGGCATTCCAGAAGAGCAAAGGGAGCGGGTGTTCGAGATGTTCCACCGTCTCGATTCACGCGATGCCCGCGATATTTACGGGCACGGCCTGGGGCTTCCGATGGCACGGCGGCTGATCGATGCCATGGGCGGAACGATCGAGATCTCGTCCGGAGATACCGGCGGGACGGTGGTTACGGTAGCCCTGCCGGAGGCAGCGCTTTCTGCCATGGAATCCTCGCCATCGCCCGATGTGGAATCTGCCCGCAAGAAGGATGAAGCTTGATGCCGAAATTACTGATTGTGGATGACGACAGCACCCTGCTGAGGTTCCTGAGCGAATACCTGACAGGAGAGGGTTTCGAGGTCGTCACGGCGGAACGCGGCCAGACCGCATTGCGCGTTTTTTATGAGGCGCGGCCGGACCTGGCCGTGCTGGACGTGATGATGCCCGGAATGGACGGTTGGGAGCTGACAGCCCGCTTGCGCGAAATGGCCGATATCCCGGTGATCCTGCTGACCGCGAAGACCTCCGAACCGGATAAGCTGCGTGGTTTTCGCCTCGGTGTGGATGATTACGTCACCAAGCCTTTCAGCCTGGCGGAACTCACGGCCCGCATCCGGGCCGTGCTGGCTCGAGCCGGAGGGGAAGGACGGTCCGAAGAAATCCTCTCATGCGGCCCTCTCAGCCTGGATGCGCGCAGGCGCGAGGTTCGATTAGCGGGTGATCTGGTCGAACTGACCCCGACCGAATTCCGGCTCCTGCAGGTGCTGATGGAGCGAGCGGGAGAGGCCATCTCACAGGACGACCTGATCCGCAGGGTCTGGGGGGAGCATCAACTGGGCAGCGGCAGCGGACTGCGGAGGTACATCTGGCTGCTTCGCAAGAAGATTGAACGAGATCCTCAGGAGCCTGAATTCCTGCTCACGGTACGTGGCTTCGGGTATCGTTTGAAATCCTGAATCACCCCTCGGTACTATAGATCGCAAGGTTGACCATCCCTCCCATCCCATCGTAAGGGGACTGTAAGGCTCGTTCAACCGCTTCCATCGTAGACTGAATATGCCGCACCTACGGAGCTCGCGTAGCCGGTTTGCGATTCGGGACGATCATTCTGAGCGGGGCATTATGGACGTAAAGCCGCACCGAAAACAGAAGTTCCGGGGCCAGACGCTGGTGGAGTTTGCACTGGTCGTGCCCATCATGCTGCTGGTGCTGTTTGCGATCATCGAGATCGCACGCCTGCTGCACGCCTGGGTTACGATCGAAAACGGCGCCCGCTTCGGAGTCCGCTACGCGGTCACCGGAGATTTCCAGAACGTCTACTGCACAGGATATCCCGGAGGTATCTGCGACGACCAGACCGAGCGGGATGGCGCACGGATTCCGTCGATTCATGATGCGGCTCTCTCGGGCGCTGCTGGCATATGGCGTGATCCAGCTGCGCCGCAAGGGACGAAGGGCTACCTGAAAATCACAGTCTGTTCGAACAAAACCGGGGTTGTGTACTTCCCGCCTGATCCTGGATCCACAACGGATGCGAATTGCCTGCCCGGGGAAGATGCCGGAGGACCCGGGGACCGCGTTTCTGTCACTCTTGATTTTGATCATCCCATCATCAGTCCTTTGATCAGTTCCTGGCTGCCGAAAATCAGACTCACAGCTCGCCGGGAGGGGATCGTGGAGCAGTTCCGCGTTTCCCGCGTGATTGGACTACCAGCGACAATCTCCGTTCCCACCTTCACCCCGACTCAAACACCAACACCGACCTTGACACCGACGATGACGACCACTGCCATGCCCACCGATACGCCCACGCCAACCCTGACGCCCTGCAAGGTGCCGCCTGTGATCTCGATCATCCGGCCTTCTCCTGGCGATCTTTTTGGCAAGGAAGGCGAGCATAAACTGCCGGGCTACGCCCAGGCCTACGATCCGGATAATCCCGATCCGCTCACCTGCTCCGGCGTCGGCGCCGATGGGGAGGGGATCCTGGAGGTGGAGTTCCAGTTCTTCTGGTGGGATGGTTC
>JBJYWH010000075.1:0-2699 GCA_046259355.1 Anaerolineales bacterium | reverse complement strand
TCGACGTCTGGCCAAGATAGGCAGATTTCGATCAACGCGGCCGCAGCACAGATCAGGAAATCTGGCGTAAAAGAAAGTCAAGATCCATCAGGCTAATTGGCCTGAGCAGGACATGAACCGAGGTGCTTGATGCTCCAAATCCGTATGGAAACACTCCGGGCAACCGGCGTAAAGCCTTGTCTCGACCGGTGATTGACGTTGCGAAGCTTGAAGCGCGGCTTGCGCCCTTGAATCCACGCGACGTGGATCGCATGTTCTCCCGGTTCCGTGCTGAATTCGTCGATGAAACCTCATTCCTTCGGGATGCTGGGTTGTCCACATTCGACCGCATCGCGGATTCTCGTTGGAGTGTAGAGTGGAATCTTTCACGCTGGCTGGCTGAAGCTGCCAGGATCCCTGAATCCAGGTTGCAGCATCTTGTTGCAGCCAATGTATTGGGTCTGGCATATGTACGTTTGGTGGATGATCGCCTCGACGGGGAATCGCCGGTCTTGGATCCCGGAACCTCCCGCAGGCTGGAAGCCACTTTTTTCGGTGCGGCCCAGCGCGAATACCGGCAGCTCCTGGGCACATCCGCCTGGTTCTGGGAGCGTTTTACGCACTATCACTCCGTATGGCAGCTGGCGGTCCGAAACGCCCGCAGCCGATCCTTTTACCTCGGTGCGGAAGGTCCCGCATCGGGCGGGCTTGTGGATCCAGGTGCTCCCTTACTGATCAGTTGTCCTGCCGTATGTGAGCTGTGCGGAGACCGGTCCCTTCTTAAGGCACTCGAAGCGCCAGTGCGGCATTACCTGGCAGCAGCAGTCCTCTATGATCATCTGAAAGATTGGAAAGCGGATGCCACCGCAAATCGTCCGAATGCATTCATTCAGTGGATGTTGAGAATAAATGAACCTGATCTACCCGGATCGCCCTCATTGGCAGACATTCTTGTGTCGTTTGCCGATGTAAAACGGGTCGAAGCGTATATTGCCGTGCTGCTAATTCAGCTTGATGCCGCGATCCAGCTCGCGCAAGCGGCAGGGCTGCGTGGATTTTCGCAGCACCTCATGGCGCTCGCACTCGAAGCGAAGGAGAGCGCTGCGCTCATGCTTGAACGTATCGAGGGAATGCTGGCAGAGGCCCATGAGATGCTGCTGCCCCCCATTTCCAAATAGGTCAAACGATCGCCAAAGGAGAGGCAAAATGATTGAACAAGAAGGTCACGAGCTGAATTTTCTACCCTACCTGGCTGGCCGTGCTTTCCTGGATCCAACGTTCAGGGAGCAGTTTCTGAATAATCCTGGCTATGCCGCCCGGCAGCTCGGTCTGCATCTGACCGAATCGCAAATCGAGCACCTCAAAGCGCTCGATCCAGCGGAAGTCGAGGGGTGGGTGGACCAATTTGAAGGCTTTGCCGGGCAGCCGATCATGGCCATGTCGGCCTGGTGAGATTGACCCGGACACGATGTGCGAGGCCCGAGGGGGTCAATTGACCAGAACCGGGACAATGTAGACCCGCACCAGCTCGGTCAGCACGAAGTAAATCAGCGGGCTCATGGCTGCAAGAACAGCACGCGCCACGGCCGTATTGCTGCGAAAAGGCCAGTTCGGGGATTCGAGAATTGTCTTTCGCAAATTGACGAGAGCGTTGGTGCGCGCATTTAACTCGGTCACCCCGTCATCGAGCGGATCTTTCAAACTGAGCAGTGCCTCCTGTGCTTGAAGCAACTGCTCCGAAATGTTGTTCAGGGCTTTGATTTTCGCCCGCCGCATCTGCTGGTACACGCCGTTCAACGGAAGGACTAGTGCGAGCAGGCTCCCCAGTGAAGCGAGCGTAATCACCAGAAAACTGGCGGGACTGGTGGGGCGGCCGAGCAGCACCCGCAGGATCACCACGACTCCGGCCAGCACCAGGCTGTGCTGCAGACTGATCGAGCCGAAAGGCAGAAGGTTCTCAGGATCGAAAACGTTGATGCTCAAGGGCAACCGGGCCAGCCGACTGAGGTGCACCGCGTGCTGAATTCCCGTGTAGATCAGCGTGAGCCCCAACCAACCGATCAGTGTGTAGGTCAGGATCACAAATCCGGTGGCAAGGGGCTGACGAGGCAGCGTCATAGAGGTATAGATCGGGAGGGGGTTCTGCATCCAGCCGAAGAGCACAAGGACAACAGCTGTCGATACAATCAACAAGGCTGCTTCAACCAGCCGGCTGGGACGGACCATCCGTTCGACGAGCGCTTCGTACACTTCTTCCGGGACCTGAACCGACGTTCGAAGGCGAATCAAGCAGTCCAGGACGGCACGCTTGAGGGCGCGGTTTGTGAGCACGAGGTAGAGGGCGAGCATGGGCAGCGCTGCCCGCACCCCGAAGCGCTGCCAGACAGGAAATCCAGCGAGTGGGCCGACAAAACGTTCCTCCAGCAATTGCTCAGCGACGACAAGCACCGTTATCAAGATAACGACGTTAGGGAAGGGCAGCGGCAGCCGTTCAAAGAAAGTGCGCGCAAGCGCCACCCAGGGCGTGTTTTGAGCTTCGTTCGTTTCTGTAGCAACCATCTCTGTCGCTGTCATGCGATTGCCCTCTTCTCAGGCAGGCTTTTTTCACTCGCTGATGGGTCGGCGTGTATGGGTGGTTGTAAGACGATGACCGATACGAATACGATAAAGTTAGTCTACTTCAGAAGCATTAAGTCCTCAAGTTGATCTTCCCTGCCGAC
>JBJYWH010000074.1:3189-10443 GCA_046259355.1 Anaerolineales bacterium | reverse complement strand
CTGAACGCCGAAACGCCGGAGGAGATCGCGGTCAGCATCCTGGCAGAGATAATCCTGCAGATGCGCGGCGGATCGGGAAACTCCATGGCGCATCGAGTCCGGGAACATCGAAAGGAATAAAATCGCCTTATGTGGACTGCTTACTACTCTCCCAGGACCATCCAGGAAGCCGTTGCCCTGCTGGGCGAACACCGCGGCCGGGCTCGCATAGTCGCCGGTGCGACCGATCTGATCCTGGAACTTGAGCGCGGCCAGCGACCCGGGGTCGAGATATTGATCGATATCACGCGCATTCCGGGCCTGGCGGATATCGGGGTTGGCGAGAATGGGCGGGTTCACCTGGGGCCGCTTGTCACCCATAACCACTGCGCCGGATCGGCGATCCTGCAGGAACGAGCGTACACCCTCTCCAGGGCTTGCTGGGAAGTGGGCGCGCCTCAAATTCGCAACCGCGGCACCGTGGCGGGGAACCTGATCACCGCCTCTCCGGCAAACGATTCAATCTCCCCCCTCATGGCGCTGGGAGCGAGCGTGCGGCTGGAATCGGTACGGGGGAGCCGAGAGGTTGATCTGCAGGCCTTCTATACCGGCGTGCGTAAAACTGTCATGGAACCGGATGAGCTCCTGACCGAAATCAGCTTCCCGCTGCCGGAGGCAGGGACACGCAGCACCTTCTTCAAGCTGGGACTTCGCCGGGCGCAGGCGATTTCGGTCGTCAACGTGGCCGTTGTGTTGTGGATGGATGGCGAGCATGTACGAGAAGCGGCCATCACGCTGGGATCGGTAGCACCAACGATCGTGCATGCCTCCCAGGCCGAATCGTACCTTGCTGGGAAGGCGCTCTCGGGTGAGGTGATCCAGCAAGCTGCGGATCTGGCCGCTGAGGCCGCCAGACCGATTGACGACCTGCGGGGATCCGCCGCCTACCGGCGCGAGATGGTACGCACCGGCACCCGGCGGGCGCTGGGTCAGCTGCTGGCGGGCAGCGAGCGTTCCGGTTTCCCGGAAGAGCCTGTCATGCTCTGGGGCCCGGGGCCATACCGCAATGATCCACCGGTAGGTGAATCCTTCGAGCACCGGGCAGGAAGTCCGATCGAGACCACGATCAATGGCAGGGCGTATCATCTGGAAGGGGGTTTCGATGGCTCGTTGCTGCGGCTGCTGCGCGAGCAGGCCGGACTGATGGGGACGAAGGAAGGCTGCGCAGAGGGCGAGTGCGGGGCGTGCACGGTGTTCCTGGATGGTGTAGCAGTGATGTCCTGCATGGTGCCAGCGCCGCGAGCTCATCGAGCGGAGATCGTCACGGTGGAAGGATTGGCCGATGGCGATGCTCTTCATCCGGTGCAGCAGGGATTCGTCGAAGAAGGCGCCGTGCAGTGCGGCTACTGCACGCCGGGTTTCATCATGTCGGGGGCCAAGCTGCTTGAAGAACGGCCCCATCCAGGCTTGCATGAAATCCAGCAGGCCTTTACCGGCAATCTCTGCCGGTGCACGGGGTACTATAAGATTATCGCTGCGATCGAACGTGCGGTGGAATTGAACGAGTCATAGGAACCCGCAGGCAGATCGGCCGAGCAACAGCGTAGGTTCAAGCAGCATTTCGTGCCGCCAAAGGAATTGGGGGCCGGGGAGGTAGAGATGGGACGCGATACTTATCGCTATCGTCAATTGGATAAGGAGCGTGAAGAGCGCAACCGCATTCCGCCGCTCTGGCGCGGCTTGGGGTGCCTGGTGCTCTCCATTGTCATGCTGCTGGGCTACTGGTTCACCGGCTGGTTCCTGCAGGCCAACGCCCAAAATGGCTGGATCTACATCCCGCGCGTCGCGCTGGCGCCCGATCTCCCCAACTACCTGAATTTTCTCGAACCGGCGGTAGACCAGGGTGTTCTGGTCCGGCTGGTGATCGGTTTCCTATTTGTCCTTGCGGCCTACGGTGTCCTGGCTGTCGCCTACGCCATCACCAACCCGATCAAACCACGCGATATTGACGCCCCGACGCCGCGCAAACGCCGACGCAAGGAGAAACGCCGCAAGGCATAGCCATGGACCGACGCGTTCCCCAAACCGGATCGGAAGAGATCGAACTCTATATCCGGACCTATTATTCGCTGCTGCGCTCCTCCGCCGATGTGCGCGTGCGCTCGCTGGAAGAAGTGCACGCCAATATGGGCTCTTCGCTCCATCCGGAAGCCCGCTCGACCGCACCCGACATGGGCGCCATGATTTACAGTTCGCTGCGCCTGCCCTCCTGCATTGTGCAAACCGAACGGGTGGTGCTGGGACAGAGCCAGGAGGTCTTTCTCGAAAAGGGGATCGGGGATCTGGAAACATGGACTCCGGTCGTGGCCCGTGCCCGTCGCCGGCGCTGTTTCTTCGATGGCGATGACACGCTGGCTTGCTACGTTGCCAGCCGTTCGGACATCGACGATATCGTTCCGCTGCTCACGGCGTTTCAAATCGAATGGAACAAACTGCATCGCCTGCTGCAGGGCGAGCAGGTCCGAACGTTCCTGCAGGACCCGCTCGATAACGAGGAAGGCCTGGCCATCCTCGCCCGGGGGATCGGGGTCGACGCCGGCGACCTCGGCCGGCTGCGGGAGGTGTGGGCCGAAGAGTTCTGGTCGATGCTGCGGGCCATCGCAGCGTCCCGCAAGCGGATGCGCATCCGTTTGCTGGCGGGCTCGCTGCGCGATTACCGCCGAGCAACCCAGATGTGGTGGGAACGAGTGGAGCAGTCGAAACCCTCGTTGCTCGAGCGGCCGGTCTACTTTGTATCCAGCAACGCCCACAGCATGATCAATTTGCTCAGCGGATTCGGATTGCAGCACGAAGCCGAACTGGTAGATTATCTCGAGCAGCCCGATTGCTCGGACCTGCTGGCCGAGTGGAAAGATATCGAAAAGGCCGAGGTGCCTTCCAGCCGCGAGAATTTCCTCTACTACGTGTTGAAGAAGTATGTGCGCACGCCCGGCGGCGCAGCCCTTCGCCAGGCCCGTACGCAGGCCGAGCACGATTCGGGTCTTACGCGCGTCCTCAGCGAGCACGGGTTCGATGTCGAGGCCCAGATCGCTGAACTGAAGTACATCCGGCCGGACCTGATCGATCCCCGCCTGCAGCGCCCGGAACTGGATCGCCTGCGCGAATCCGAGGCAGTGATCGTCAATATCGATTACCCGCTCGGAATGGGCGCCTACCTGCTTCTTTCCTACGTCGCAACACGGTTTGAGGAACTGCGCGGCGTGTACATCATGGGCAAGGCCGCCACCCTGAACGGCGTTATCGGTGATGTGATGATCCCATCGGTCGTTCACGACGAGCATTCGCACAACACCTACCTGTTCGAGAACTGCTTTAATGCTGGGGATATTCGCGAGGACCTGGTCTACGGCACCGTCATGGATAATCAGAAGGGGGTCAGCGTCCGGGGGACCTTCCTGCAAACGCCACGCTATATGGATGTCTTCTACCAGGAAGGCTACACCATCATCGAGATGGAAGCCGGGCCGTATTTATCCGCGGTCTACGAATCGTACCGGCCCAAGCGCTACCCGCAGGATGAGATCGTCAATTTGCACGGTGTGCCATTCGATCTTGGTTTGCTGCATTATGCCTCCGACACACCGCTCAGCAAAGGGAAGAACCTTGGGGCAGGATCGCTATCGTACTTCGGGATGGACCCGACCTACGCAACAAGCCTGGCGATCCTGCGCCGCATTTTCGAGCTTGAGATCCGCCGTCTCGATGGAGAGGGTGAGGCAGCCGGGTAGAGTGCCCCCGACTCGCAGTTGAGGAGAGATGTATGTCGTCGATCGGAACTTCAGCCCAACGCCTGGACGCCGTCGGCAAGGTGCGGGGAGAGACGCTGTATCCGGGAGATCTCGTCCAGCCGGATATGGCGCATATGAAAATCCTGTTCGCCGGGCGGCCCCACGCCCGCATCACGCGCCTGGATGTCTCCGACGCGGAAGCGATGCCGGGTGTGCTGGCGGTTTTCACCGCCAGGGATGTTCCGCATAACGAATACGGTCTGATCATGCCCGATCAGCCCGTGCTGTGCGGTCCGGGTTCGTCGAAAGCGTTCGCAGACCGGGTGCGATTTATCGGGGACCAGATAGCGCTGGTTGTGGCGGAAAACGAGTCGATTGCCGCCGAGGCGGTGAAGCGCATCGAGGTCGAGTTTGAGGACCTGCCGGTCGTGCTCGATCCGCTCGAGGCGATGAAAGAGGGCAGCGTGCTGCTGCACCCCGACCGCGGCAGCAATATCTTCTGCCACGATCGAATTCGCAAGGGCGATGTGGAGGCTGGCTTTGCGGCTGCCGACGTGATCGTGGAAGGGGAGTACCACACTCCCGCCCAGGAGCATGCCTACCTGCAGCCGGAGGCAGGCCTGGCTTATATCGATGAGCAGGGCCGGGTCACGGTCGAGGTCGCCGGCCAGTGGACGAACGAGGACCAGGAGCAGATTGCGCATGCGCTGGGTCTTCCGCTCGAACAGGTGCGGGTGATCTACCCCGCCATCGGCGGCGCATTCGGCGGGCGGGAAGACATGTCGGTGCAAATTGTGCTGGCGCTTGCCACCTGGCGGCTGCACCAGCGCGGCATCGAGCGCCCGGTGAAAATCATCTGGTCGCGCGAGGAATCCATCATCGGGCATCACAAGCGGCACCCCTTTATCCTGCGTGCCCGCTGGGGTGCGACGAAAGAGGGAAAGCTGACGGCGGCCGAGGTGGAGGTCATCCAGGACGGCGGCGCGTATGCCTACACCTCGACCAAGGTGCTCGGCAACGCCACCCTGATGTGCACCGGGCCGTACGAGTTTCCAAATGCCAGGGTCGATGCCTACTCGGTGTACACCAACCATGTGCCGGGCGGCGCCTTCCGCGGGTTCGGCGGGCCGCAGGGCGCCTTCGCGGCCGAGGGCCAGATGAACAAGCTGGCCGAGAAGCTGGGCATGGACCCGGTTGAACTGCGTCTGCGCAACGTGCTGCGGGATGGCACCCCGCTCACGACCGGCCAGCCGCTTCCACCCGGCGTCAGCATGGCCGCGGTGATCGAAGCCGCAGCGAAGCAGGCCGGCTGGGTTGAAGAGGGCGGGCATTGGAAACGGTCGGCAGGCGTGGAGCAGTCGCCGGAGGACCGGCGCGTGCGCGGCATCGGCTTTGCCTGCGGCTTCAAGAATGTGGGTTTCTCGTTCGGCGCGCCCGAACAGTGCACAGCCGAAATCGAACTGCACGGCAAGGCCCAAGTCGAGCGCGTGGTGCTGCATCACGCCGGAGCGGATGTCGGCCAGGGCGCTCATACCGTGATGGCGCAGATGGCGGCCGAAGCGCTCGGCGTGCCGCTGGAAAAAGTCGAACTCATCGTCTCCGATACCGCCCGGACGGGGAATTCAGGCTCGGCTTCCGCCTCGCGCCTGACCTTCATGTCCGGGAATTCCATCCGGGGCGCCGCCGAAGCGGCGCTGACGAAGTGGCGTGGGGAGGAACGACCGGCGATCGCCACCTACACCTACCGGGCGCCGGCGACCTCGGCGTATGATCCCGAAACCGGCGCCTGCGATCCCAACTTTGCCTATGGCTACGTCGCCCAGGCGGTGACGGTCGAGGTCGACCTCGAGACCGGGCGGGTGCACCTGCTGGATGTGGTATCGGCAAATGACGTGGGCAAAGCGCTCAACCCCCAGCAAGTTGAGGGCCAGGTTGAGGGGGCCGTGGTGCAGGCGGTGGGATACAGCATGTTGGAGGATTTCCAGCAGGCAGGCGGGTATGTGCAGACCAGCTACTTCTCGAACTACCTCATTCCCACCATCCTCGACATTCCCGATCGAGTGCAGCCGGTCATCCTGGAGTACAGCGACCCGCGCGGCCCGTTCGGCGCCCGGGGCATGGCCGAGATGCCATTCATACCGCTTGCCGCGGCTACGGCTGCGGCCGTGAAGGACGCGCTGGGGTTGTGGTACGACGAGTTTCCACTGCTTCCAGAGCGGATTCTGAAGGGGCTTGGAAGATTGGATTGATGATGAAGGCTCATCCTCCGCTTACGTTGATTCGAGGCGGCGGTGATCTGGCGACCGGCGTCGCGGTGCGCCTGCACCGGTCTGGTTTTCATCCGGTTGTCACGGAGATCGAACAGCCGCTCGCCGTGAGGCGGGCGGTTTCCTTTGCAGAAGCGGTCTACTCCGGTCAGATCAACGTGGAAGGCCTGCTGGCCCGCCGCGTGGACTCGGAAGGTGTGAAGGCAGCTCTTTCGAACGGCGTGGTTCCGGTGCTGATCGATCCTCCAGCTGCGATCCGCTCCCGCCTTCCGTTTATCGCCCAGATTGATGCCCGCATGCGCAAACGCCCGCCGGAGACCGCACCGAAGACCGATCTCTTCACGATCGGCCTGGGTCCTGGATTTACCGCCGGTGTGGACTGCGATGCGGTGGTGGAGACGAACCGCGGACATGCCATGGGCCGCGTGATCTGGCAGGGAGGGGCCGAACCGGACACCGGCGTGCCGGAACCCGTGGCCGGCTACGACCTGCAGAGGGTGCTGCGAGCGCCGGCTGCAGGCCTCGTCCATGAGGGGCTCCCGATCGGGACCATCGTCGAGGAAGGCCAAATCCTGGTCTATATCGGCGAGCACGAACTTCGTGCACCCTTTCGCGGCGCCCTGCGGGGCATGCTGCATGATGGACTGCAGGTCGGTCGAGGCGCGAAGATCGGCGATCTCGACCCGCGTGCAGAGCCCGCACTCGCCTTTCAGATATCGGACAAGGCGCTGGCAGTCGGCGGCGGTGTGCTGGAAGCCCTCCTCAGCCAGAAACCGATTCGGTCGCTTCTTGGTGATTCCCATGCGGCTGAGCACTAGCCTGCGAGTCGAACCCGGCCAGATCCTGTCTTTTGTCGGGGCTGGAGGCAAGACAAGCGCCATCGCACGGCTGGTGAAGGAACTGGCGCCCTCCCTTCCGGTCCTGGCCACAACCACTACACACCTCGGAGCCGGGCAGCGCAGCCTGGCTCAGCACCACCTGCTGCAGACGAATGCCGGATGGAAACATCAGCTCGAGCAGCACCTCTCCTCCAAGGGGTCGGTGCTGCTGACCGGGTCGGCCAATCCGGAAGGCAAGTGGACTGCGCCTACGGACGAGGCTCTGGAATTCGCACGTCAATTCATAGTAGACCGGGGTGGCGTGCTTCTGGTCGAGGCTGATGGCGCCCGTTCGCTGCTGCTGAAGGCACCGGCGGAACATGAGCCGGCCATCCCCCCGTT
>JBJYWH010000074.1:0-3089 GCA_046259355.1 Anaerolineales bacterium | reverse complement strand
GGATGATCCGGTTGGCGCGGTCTACGGCCGAACGGGGGCGGTCATCCTCGCAGCCGGAGGATCGAAACGTTTCAGCCGCCAGAAGCTTCTCGAACCCTGGCGGGGAGAGCCCCTGATCCGCCACGTGGTGCGAAGCGCCCTGCAGACTGGAGTCTCTCCGGTCCTTGTCGTCACCGGTGCGGAGCGGGAGCGGCTGCGGGAGGCATTGTCCGACCTGCCGGTCGAGACGGTCGATAATCCGCACTGGCAGGAAGGGCAGGCCGGTTCGCTCCAGGTTGGCCTCGCAGCGCTGAAAGAACGAGTCGATGCCGTGGTTTTCATGCTCGGGGATATGCCGCTGGTTGAGCCGGCATTGATCGAGGCCCTGATCGAGGAACACCGCTGTACGCTAGCGCCTATCATCGCTCCCGGCTATGCCGGCCGGCCGGGCAATCCGGTGCTCTTCGACCGTGATACCTTTGGGGCGCTGGAGGCGATTCGAGGCGATCAGGGCGGGCGGGCCCTCTACAACCAGTTCGAGCCGCGCTGGCTGGAGTGGGGCGCGACCGCCGTCACCGATGTCGACACGCTGGAAGATCTGCGGCGGCTGGATGCCGTTTCGAAAGACGACGCGAGCTGAAGCCAGCCTCCCAGAAGGACTGCGCGTTGACCAGTCTGCATGCACGATGCTATAATCGCCGGGATGATAGAATTCGATCATGCAGGGGCATTGAAGACGGACGCTAATCCGCGGGGACATCGGGATGGTGTCCGCGCGCCTGCGTAAATTCCACCAGGTGACTGCAACCGCCGCCCGAGAATCACAGGATCGGGCGGCGTGTCTTTTTCGGGCGAGGAGGCAAGATGCTCAAAACACATGGCTGCGGTGAACTGCGGCTATCTGATGCGGGGGAGAAAGTTCTGCTCGCGGGTTGGGTTAACCGCCGGCGCGACCACGGCGGTGTAACGTTTCTCGACCTGCGCGATCGCTCGGGCATCGTGCAGGTTGTGGCCAACCCGGAGCACGCTCCCGAGTCGCACGCTGCAGCCGCTGATGTACGAAATGAGTGGGTCATCCAGGTTGAGGGGATCGTCAGGGCGCGGCCGGAGGGCATGCAGAATCCAGATCTGCCGACCGGCGAGGTCGAAGTGCAGGTCGATCATTTGGTCGTGCTCAATCCGGCCAAGACCCCGCCGTTCACGATTAACGAAGAGACCGCGGTCGAAGAGATGGTGCGACTCAAGTACCGCTACCTGGACCTGCGGCGGGAGCGCATGCAGCAAAACCTTGGATTCCGGCACCGTGTGATCAAGTACATCCGGGATGCGCTCGATGAGCAGGGTTTCTGGGAGGTCGAGACGCCGATCCTCTTCAAGACCACGCCCGAGGGTGCCCGGGACTACCTGGTTCCGGCGCGGCTTTATCCGGGTGAATTCTACGCCCTGCCGCAGTCGCCGCAGCAGCTGAAACAACTGCTGATGGTGGCCGGAGTGGAGAAGTATTTCCAGATTGCGCGCTGTTTCCGTGACGAGGATCAGCGCGGCGACCGGCAGCCGGAATTCACCCAGCTCGATATCGAGATGTCATTCGTCGAACGGGAGGATATCCTGCAGTTGATGGAGCCGATGTACACGGCAATGGTGGCCGAACTTGTCCCGCACAAGCGCCTGCTGGCCTCACCCTGGCCGCGGCTGACCTACAGCGAAGCGCTGGACCGATTCGGCAAGGACAATCCGGATCTGCGCTTTGGCATGGAGCTGATCGACCTGACCGACCTGGCGGCAGGCAGCGGCTTTCAGGTCTTCGAGAAAGCGGTCGCCAGCGGCGGCCATGTTCGGGCCATCAACGCCAGGGGCTGCGGGGGATACAGCCGCAAGGAGATCGATGAACTCACGGCCTTCGTGAGTCCGTTCGGCGCCCGAGGGCTGGCCTATCTGGCAATTGGCGAGGATGGAAAGGAGCGCTCATCCTTTGTCAAGTTCCTGAGCGATGAAACCCTGGCAGAACTGAAGAGCCGGATCGGACTCGTTCCGGGTGACCTGCTGCTGTGCGTCGCCGATCAGCCGAAGGTTGTATACGAGTCGCTCGGCCGCCTGCGCGAGCACCTGGGAGACCGACTGGGGCTGCGCGATCCGGACCTGCTGGCGTTCTGCTGGGTGATCGATTTCCCCTTGATGACATGGAACGAGGAGGAATCGCGCTGGGATCCCAGCCAGCACCAATTCACCATGCCGCTGGTCGAGGATCTAGAACGGCTCGATTCGGAGCCGGGCGCGGTGCGCGGGTCGCAATACGACATGATCCTGAACGGGAGCGAGGTGGCCGGCGGCAGCATCCGCATCCACGACCGCAAACTGCAGGAGAAGATCTTCCCGCTGATTGGCCAGGATATGGCGACCGCTCGCGAACAGTTCGGTCACATGCTGGAGGCCTTCGAGTATGGCGCGCCTCCGCATGGCGGCATCGCTTCGGGCCTCGACCGCCTGGTGATGCTGCTGGCAGATGAACCCAACATTCGCGAGGTGATTGCCTTCCCGAAGAATCAGGCCGCGCGTGATGTGATGGCTGATGCCCCTTCGCCGGCCGATGATCGGCAGCTGCGTGATCTGCACCTGCGGGTGGTTGAGGATTCCACACGCGACATTGCCAAGGAAGGCTGATCGTGGTATACCAAGAACAGACCCTGCTGTGTTCGTGATGCAGCAAGAGATTTTGAGCCAACACTTATCAAATGGGGCCTGTTGTCCAATACGTGACGCGATAGGCTTCGGCCAAGGCGGATCGCTCTGGTAAGGCTCCACCTGCGAAAGCAGGTTCAAAATCACGTTGCACACGGCATGGCGGGGTGCCCTGAGAGCAAGCGCTGGAGATCTCCAGCGCTTTTTTTCGTGTTGAAATCACCTGCTTGCGAAAGCTCCTCATCTCAGGTAGACTCCGGTATTCAATACTGAGTCGGTCCAAGTTCTACCGGGAATTTTGTTCATGGCCAATGAGCGTGCGAAAGCACTTGAATCCGCTGTAACCGAAATCAAGAAACGCTTTGGAGATGGCGCCGTCATGCGTCTGGGGGAGGCGCGCCACCTGGCGGTGGAGGCGATTCCGACCGGTT
>JBJYWH010000073.1:1569-6979 GCA_046259355.1 Anaerolineales bacterium | reverse complement strand
CAGTGGATCACGAATACCAGCTACCCCGGCCTGGAAGTGACCGGGGTGACGGTCAACTGGGATCCGCTCGAGCAGGCTTCCAACCTGTACGGCTGGGGTGAGTACATGGATTGGATGCGCTGGTACACAACCACGATCAATGGTGGCAATGACAGCACCTCCCCGAGCAGCGATAAGAACCAGCTTCCGCAGCCGGTGCCGGAGGGGATCAATTCGACCTACATTTATCTCGGCTTTGGCGGTGGATACACCGGATACCTGAACGCTGCGCCGCTGAACCTCTCCGGCAGCAACTTCGGTTTCACCGTGCAGTTCAACGATCCGGCCTGCAACCTCACGCGCGGAGCGGCTCCGGCGTCGTTCCCGACCCGCACCCCATCACCCACGCCGACGCCATCCGCGACCGGAACGCTGACTCCGACCATCACCAACACACCGACCGTGACCCGCACGCCGACCGTGACGAATACGCCCACGCGTACGCCGACCATCACGCAAACGCCGACCATCACCAACACGCCGACCCCGAACTGCAACCTGATTCAGAACATCGGCACGCGCCTCAAGAACAATGCCTTCGGCATCCGATTGATCAACCTCAACCCGCAGGAAGCCTTCCTGACGTATACGGAGCTCGAATGGGACACGACCTACGCACCGCCGATGAGCTTCGACTACTTCAAGTTCCAGGGCACGAACTACAACGACATCGTCTCCTTCAGCTCGCCGGTGAACAGCGGTGCGCCTTCGATTGGTCTCGATTCGGGCACTGACCGCTGGTGGGAGGCGTACTTCGACCTGGCTGGACAGCCTTTCTACGGCTACTACCACGCCACGCTGACCTTCACCTTCCCGGGTTGGGGCACCTGTCAGCGTGAGGGCAGCTACTACGCCGCACCGCCACCAACCAACACCCCGACACCGGATTGGACGGCTACGCCCACGCGAACCCAGACGCCGACGCTGTCGCCATATACAAGCACGCCGACCGCAACCGGGACGCCTACGATTACACCGACCTATCCTTCTTTCGACTGAGGACCATGTGGATATCGAAGGATGTTGAAAGCCCCGCCAGCCGGCGGGGCCTTCGTTTAGGAAAGGAGTGCCGCTTGTTCAGAAGATCACAACTACAATAAAATATTCGTGAAAATTCGAAGAAGTACGGCGCAGCCGTACGTTTTGGCCATCGGGTTTGAATGAGCCCTTCAAGTGGTCAAATTGATGCATTTAACATAATATCCGTCCTGTATTCATGACAGATATGATGTAATCTGGTTGCAAGGTATGACGGTTGAGAATTCGAGTAAGATCAGAGGTGAAGTGAATTCGGAACCCCACCTCCCTGAACGTGCGTTGCCAGCCCCGGATGGAGGAAATGAGCTTGACTGAAGACATGGAGCCCTCCAGCACTCCGAACGGGCTTGTGCTCATCGCCGAAGATGACCCGGACTACCGCAGCCTGCTTTCCCGCCGGGCGAGCAAAATGGGCCTGGAGGTCGTTGAGGCGAAAGATGGTGAGCAGGCGCTGGATGCCCTGAACGAGCACGAATTCGACGTCATGGTCGTCGATTTGTACATGCCGGAGCACAACGGCCTGGAGATCATCAACGCCGCCCGTAAACTCGATCCCGATATCCAGGCTCTGATCATGACCGGAAGTGCCTCGGTTGAAACGGCGGTGCAGGCACTGCGGGCGGGGGTGTATGACTATCTGACCAAGCCGCTCGAGTCGATGACGACGTTTGAGCTGGCGCTTTCCCGGGCGCTTGAACGTCGCAGGCTGATCATGGAAAACAAGCGCCTTTTTGAAGAGGTGCAGCGATTGGCCGTGACGGATCCGCTGACGGGGCTTTACAACCGTCACAAGCTGCAGGATTCGCTCTCTATCGAAATGGAACGCTCACACCGCTACCAGCGTCCGCTCTCGATCATCATGGTGGACATGGACGACCTGAAGGTCATCAACGACAGCTTTGGACACAGCAGCGGAGACGCTGCGCTGAAGTGTGTGGGAGAGGCAATCCAGCGCAGCGTTCGTAAGGTTGACCTCGCCACACGCTTCGGTGGCGACGAATTTGTGATCGTGCTTCCGGAAGCGGATTGCCAGGAGGCACGGGCGGTTGCCGAGCGTATCGCCTCAGAGATTGATCGGGCTGATTTCGGAGTCTGTGCACTGAGCGTGAGCCTGGGTGTTGCCCAATGGTCTCCGTTGTATAAGAGTATGGAAGCGTTTATTGATGCGGTCGATAACGCGATGTACCAGGCAAAGCGATCCGGCTCGCCCTCACACCGCGTTGTCGCCGTGGATCCATGTCTATGAACAAGAGCCAGCGATCGAGAAGGCGCGAAGGATCGCGGCGCTGAATCGCAGGAGGTCGGCGCATTTTCAACTATGAGTTCCACAGCAGGATGACCGCTACGAAGCGGGGGTAGCGGCCATGGTGCGCGAGACGTTTCGGTTGAGACGGAGTTTATAGGGCTGCGAACATTGAAAGATCGCATTGGTACCGTGATGAAGCGGATCATCTTCGAGCCATTTGACCGTGTTGGCCGGTGGCTCGGGGATTTCACGCGGCGCCATCCTACCCTGTATGGTTTGCGGACCAAACTGGTCGCACCGTATGCCATCCTTACCGTCATCATCGCCATGCTGGGGGTCTATGTTATTACCAGCCTCGTTTCGGCGTCGTTCCAGGAGCGCTTCGACAATCAACTGGTCGAAGCGAGCACGGTTGCTGCCGATGGCGTCGTGCGGATGGAGCGAAAGCATCTCAGCATTGCCCGGCTGTTGGCGAATATGCAGGGAATACCAGAAATGGTTCAACGCGAGGATGCAGGCTCGCTGCAGGTCATCCTGGAGGGGATCGCGCTGAATGATGAAGTCGAGCTGATGGCTGTTCTTGATGCAACCGGTCGCTCCCTGATGACGCTCCGCTATGATGTTGAAACCAAAGGGCTTGAATACTTCACCGGCGACGATTTCTCATTCTTCGAACCGGTTCAGAACGTTTTGAACCGGAATGTGGATGCACAAGGCGACAAATATGTCGGTCTGGTCGCAACCCGATTTGGTCCCTCGATCTTCACCACGGCACCGATCCTGGACGAGACAGACCAGCTGGTTGGCGTGCAGATGGTCGGAACACGCGTACAAACATTGATCGTTGACCTGGAGCGGCAGGCGCTGGCTGATATCATCGTTCTCGACCCGCAAGGGAAGCTGGTTGAGACCACACTGGTTGAGCCCGAAGGGGGTTTTGAGACGCTTGAGCTGGGTCCGCTGAGTGGACAGGGTGCGGGATTCCAATCCATCAGCCGCCGGCTTGAACTGTATGGGCGTGAATACGAAATCCAGTATGCGCCGCTGGTCCTGCGAGCGGAGCCGGCGGGCTACCTCGGTGCAGTCATGCGCTCGGATTACATTGTCAATACGCTCGCAACCAGCCGGACGGGATTCAGCGTCATCTTCACCCTTGGTACGCTGGCAGTGATCCTGCTCGGGTATTTGCTGGCGCAGCACATTGCCCGGCCCATCCTGCGCCTGCGGGCGATTTCACAGGCGGTGGCCGGCGGGGATCTGGAGCAGAGCAGCGGATTACAGCGCAGCGATGAAATTGGCGAATTGGCAAGTGCATTTGACATCATGACCTTGCGGCTGCGCGAGCGCACCGAAGAAGCCGCCCGCCTCTATATCGAAACCGTCAACCGGAATAAGGAGCTGGCCGAGATCAATGCCCGGCTGCAGGCAGCCCAGGCTCAGCTGGTCCAATCGGAGAAACTGGCTGCCGTGGGTCAATTGACAGCCGGGATCGTCCATGACGTCAAAAACCCACTGGCCGTGATCAAGGGATTGGCTGAAGAACTGGCGGAAGAGACCGAAGGCGCAGACGAATTCGTCCAGCAAGGGCTGCAGACCATTCGGGACAGCGCCACGCGGGCGAATGTGATCGTGACAGATCTCCTGAAGTTCGCCCGGCAGTCGACCCCCGAGATGCAGCGGCGTGATCTGCGCGATACGCTCGATTCCGTCTTCCGGTTGACAGAATATCTGCTGCGGAAGGGGAAGGTCACGCTGGAGCTATCGGTTCCTGAGAAACCGGTCATGGCGCTCTACGATTCACAGCAGATCGAGCAGGTCCTGATCAACCTGGTGACGAATGCGGTCCAGGCGATGCCGGAAGGCGGCACACTCAAAGCAAGTCTATCGAAACAAAATGGGCAGGTCGAAATTGAACTGACCGATACCGGGATCGGCATTTTACCCGAGAACTTGCCCCGCATCTTTGACCCATTTTTTACCACCAAGCCCGAGGGTGAAGGTACCGGCCTGGGCCTTTCGGTCAGCTATGGAATCATCAGCGAGCATGGTGGAAAGATCGACGTGCAGAGTACACCGGGAGTGGGAACGACATTCCGGATCACCCTGCCGACGCGCGAGCAAACCTTACAGGACGAGATGGAGCCGGCTGAGAGACATGCCGCACATACTGGTCGTTGACGACGAGGAAGCCTATCGCAAGCTGCTTTGCGGGCACCTCGAACGCAAAGGATTTTCGGTTTCGACCGCGCAGCACGGGCGCGAGGCGCTTGAGCTGCTGAAAGGTGATACGGGCTTCAGCGTGCTGGTGACCGACCTGATGATGCCCGAAATGACGGGATTGGAATTACTTCGCGCGGCGCGGGAGCTGGACCCGTGGTTGGAGGTCATCGTGATCACCGCCTCCGACGATGTCGATAATGCGATATCCGCCATGCGTGAAGACGGCGCCTATGACTACCTCCTGAAGCCGCTGGAGACGATCGGCCTGGTATCCCTGGCGGTCGGGCGTGCAATCCAGCATCGGTCACTGCGGCTGGATCGCGAGACGTTGAACGAACGCCTTTCAGAACAGGCCGGCCGGCTGAATGCCCTGATCTCGGGGACGGGTGACGCGATGATCGCCGCCGATGGGAACGGGACGATCAGCGTCGCCAACCCGGCGGCCGAGGCCATGCTCCAGACAGAAGACCTGGCGGGGAAGCGCGCCCTTGATGTCCTCCCCGATGCACTCGTAAGCCTGGTGGAGAACTGGATCGACCTGGGTGAGCGGCTGCCGACCGTTGTGGAAATCAACTGGCCGAGCGATTCGGTCCAGTCGGTGAGCCTGACGCCGATTCAGCAGGACGGCGATGGCTGGGTCATGGTATGCCGGGATATCACCCATCTCCGCAACCTGGACGAGCTGAAGATGCGCACCATGAATGAAGCCGCCAGCCGGTTCCGGCTGCCCCTCGCACAGGCTGTGTCCAAGCTGGCCCGACTTGGCGAACTGGACAGCGGCGAAAGCGAGGATGTCTCGGCCACGATCTATCAGCTGGCGAAGCTGCTGGGCAGAATTCAGACCTGGATGGATGAACTTCTTGCGCT
>JBJYWH010000073.1:0-1469 GCA_046259355.1 Anaerolineales bacterium | reverse complement strand
TGGTAAAAGCCATTGTTGGTCGCATGGGCGGACAGCTCTGGGTGCGTGGACACGGCGCGGTCGGCAGCACGATTGCGATTTCGCTGCCCGCCGGGGAAGGCATCCTGGAGGCGGGAAAAGCATGATGCCGGACCTCGGTCATTGGATGGTCGGTCCGTGCCTGGAAGGATGCACGTCGGGAGCGTATTTATGAGCGAACCCGTTGTTCTTGTTGCCGATGATGATCCCGATATGCTCCAGCTCATGGCGCGGAGGCTGATCAGGCAGGGTTTTACGATTGATCAGGCCGCTGAAGGAAGGACAGCTCTTCAAAAGCTTGAGCAAGGGCAGTACGACCTGGTTGTCACGGATATCTATATGCCCGGCGTCACGGGCCTTGAGCTGCTGCGGCAGGCGAAGGAGGTCGATCCCCACACGCAGGTCGTCGTTGTCACGGCGGGGGCGACGCTCGAAAATGCGGTCGAAGCGTTGAACAATGGTGCCTTTGCATACCTGTTGAAACCATTCGACCATTTCAGCGTATTCGATAACGTCGTATCTCGCGCGATGCAGTTTCGGCGGGCGCTGCTGGATAACGAGCGGATGGCGGAGATCCAGCGCCGGCGCGGCGATATGCTGGAAGATGAGGTGACCGAACGTGTACAGCAGCTGCAGCGGCGCAGGCGCGAGATGCTCGATCTGCTGGCAAGCCTGCCCGACGGCGTACTGGTCGTGGAAGAGGGTGGACGGATCGTGATGACCAATCCGCTGGCGGATGAGTGGCTGGCGAAGGACCGCCAGCAGGCCGGGCAGCCGATCCAGCGGTATCTCGAAACGCTTTATGAAGACTGGGCTGCGAATTCGATTCCGGTGGACATTGCTGGAGAACAGCTTACCCTGGTCGCAAAATCGTTGGCGGGAAGCGACAGACCCCGAAAAGTAGTCGTGATTCGAGCGCGGATCGATGACGAGGAGCAGGCCATCGGTCCCGACGAGGCGATGGATATGCTGCAGGAAGGGCTGCAGTGGCTGAAAGTCCATCCGCTCCAGCATGCCATCAAAGATTCCCTCGCGCAGCTCGAGATTCTTCTCGAGCGGATGCAGCAGCAGGTCAAGGCCAGGCCTTCCACCGACGAGCTGCGGAAGATCGAATGGAGCGAAGTGGATCTCGAGTCCCGGAATGCACGTCCGGCAAGCGATGCGCGACCCGGCGAGGACAAGACGATGGGGCCAGAACGGCAGGATGAAGGATGAGGAATTTAAAGCCTGGTAGCCGACCGCCGGTCGGGCATGTAACAGCGGTCGCCCTGCGTCGTTGCATCAATGGGCGGATTTGCTGGTGGAATGAAATTCGGCGAGAAGGACTCTCTGACCATGCGGGTGGAGGTCCAACGGAAGGATGAGCACGGTTAGCATGCCGCAATCCGATGGCGGCTCGGAAGAAAAAGAACAAAAACGCCGGTTGACTTTCCTCTGGCTCCTGGCGGGTC
>JBJYWH010000072.1:0-3308 GCA_046259355.1 Anaerolineales bacterium | reverse complement strand
ACGGCGTCGCTCGTAGCATGTCGCCGATTGTCAGCGATCAGCCAAAACCGGCCACGGATTATCAGTTGAAAACCGGCCATTTCGAGGAGGCAATGGTTCGTCAGGTAGGTTTTCCAGCATTCTTGCTGGAGGATCGGTATGGCGAATCAACTCGGAATGGCGGAACAACACTCGATTATTACGCTCTGGAAGCGGGGCTGGTCGTATCGGCGAATAGCCCAGACGCTGGGGATCCACCGTGAGACGGTGTCGCGATACGTACGGCTGGCGTCCGAGCAGGTTGAGGAAGCACACGGTCCACCCGCGTCGACAGAGGCAAAACCAGCCAAACCCGCCCCCCGGGTCGGCGATTCAAAACCGGCCATTTCGATTACCGGGTCCGAGGATGAGACGATCGGATGGGACCGGCCAAAACCGGCCATTTCGATTGCCGGGTCGTCGGGCCGGCAGAGCCAGTGTGAGCCCTACCGGAAGGTGATTCTGGCCTGCCTTGAGCAAGGGCTGACGGCGCAGCGCATCTGGCAGGATCTACAGAGCGATCACGGCTTCGGCGACGGCTATCAATCGGTGCAGCGATTCGTTCGCAAGCTCCGATCACGTACGCCGCTACCGTTCCGACGGATGGAGTGCGCACCGGGCGAGGAAGCTCAGGTCGACTTCGGCACCGGCGCCACCGTGATCCTGCCCGATGGCAAACGCAAACGCCCGCACCTGTTTCGCATTGTCCTGAGCCACTCGCGGAAGGCGTACAGCGAAGTGGTGTACAGGCAGACGGCGGAGGCGTACATCCGATGCCTGGAGAACGCCTTCTGGCATTTTGGCGGCGTTCCCAAGACCCTCGTCGTCGACAACCTCAAAGCGGCCGTCCTCAGGGCTGATTGGTTCGATCCGGATCTGAATCCGAAGATCCAGGCGTTCGCCGATCATTATGGCACGGTCATCCTGCCGACCAAGCCGCGTACCCCGCGTCACAAGGGAAAGATCGAGCGCCAAGTGGGCTACGCCCAGAGCAACGCCCTGAAGGGCAAGACGTTCTCCAGCCTGCAAGCGCAGAACGTACATCTGCTCGATTGGGAGACGCGGGTGGCGGACAACCGGATTCACGGCACTACACGCAAGCAGGTCGCCAAGGTCTTCGCGGAGGTAGAACAGCCGATGTTGTCGCCGCTGCCGATGGCACGGTTCCCGTCCTTCCGGGAGGCCCAACGGATCGTCAGTCGCGACGCTCACGTGGAAGTGGACAAGGCCTTCTACTCCGTTCCGCCGGAATACCTGGCACGCAAAGTATGGGTACGGTGGGATGCGCGGGTGGTGCGGATCTTCAATGGCCACATGCAGCAGATCGCGATGCACGTCAAAGGCGAAGCCGGTCGCTTCCGCACCGATTCCAAGCACATCGTTACAGAGAAGATCAGCGGCGTGGAACGGGGGACGGCGTGGCTCATGAACAAGGCCAGCTTGGTCGGTCCACACACCACGCGCTGGGCGGAATCGATGCTCCAGCACCGCGGCATCCAGGGCGTACGCGTGCTGGTCGGATTGCTCAGCCTGGCCGGTCGGTATGCCTGCGCCGACGTTGAACGAGCGTGTGAGGTGGCCCAAACGCACGGTGCGTACCGACTCCGCGTGATCCGCGCGTTGATCAAGCACAACGGCCACACGCAAGAGCAATTCGAGTTTATGGACCAGCACCCGATCATCCGTCGGTTGAGTGACTACGGAGATCTGGTGCGAAACGCGTTTCAGGAGACAGGTGTATGAGCATCAACAACCATGAGCGTTCTGGGCCTCGAGCCGTGGTCGACCTCCGTCTTGAGGGAGAACCATGGTTCCAAGGTTCTCCCTCAAACTCCCTCTCCTTCCTTCATTCCCCTCCCGTGGGGAGGAGGTGGTCATGAACGATGCATTGCAGACAACCCTGAAGAAGCTGCGGCTGTCGGGCATGGCCCAGTCGCTGGATGTCCGACTACAAGAAGCTGGCGGCAACGGATTGAATCACGTCGAGTTCCTCGAACTGGCGCTTCAGGATGAACTGGCCGTTCGAGCCGAACGCTTGGTCAATCGGCGGATCAAGGCGGCGGCATTCCGTGAACTCAAAACACTCGAGGACTTCGAGTTCTCGTTCAATCCGTCGATCAAGAAGAAACAGCTCTTCGACTTGGCCGCGTGCAAGTTCATCCGCGAAACGCGGGACGTACTGCTGCTCGGTCCGCCCGGTACGGGCAAGAGTCATCTGGCCCAGGCCATCGGCTACCAGGCTATCAAGTCCGGGCATGTCGTGCTCTACCGTTCCATCTTCGATCTGGCGCGGGACTTCCTGCACGACGAAGCCTTCGCCGGCTACGACAAGGTCTTAGCCAAGTATCTCAAACCCGATCTCCTGATTGTGGATGACATGGGGATGAAGCAGCTGCCCAAGCGGTCAGGCGAGTACCTGTTCGAGATCATCATGCGGCGCTACGAGGTACGATCCACCATGATGACCTCGAATCGACCGCTGGAGGATTGGGGGAAGCTGATTGGTGATGTGCCGGCCGCAACGGCCATACTCGACCGGTTCCTCCACCACGCTGAGGTGATCACGATCACCGGAAAGAGCTACCGGCTCAAGCACAAGGCTCCGACAGATCAGCCCGGGAAAGCGACACCTGCCAAACAGAAAGCTTGAAAGAAGAGACGATGAGGCATACAAAACGAAAGATCACTGGCCGGTTTTGATTCGATAATCACTGGCCGGTTCTCAAGTGATCGGTGACACAGCGTTGGAACGATTGATGGTGATCACTTGGTCGAAGCAGCGCCCGGCCTCCCCGACTCGCCCCACGTCCAGAAGCGCGATGTCATTTGAGGTGATGGTGTTCACGAACAGGTGTACGTTTTGACCGCTGAATTCGAGCAGCCCCATGTGGCTGACGTCGAACAGGCCTGCGCTTTGGCGCACGGCCATGTGTTCCTCAAGGATGCCGCTGTCCTGGCAGGTTTGGGGATCATAGGCAAAAACAATCTCCTCGTGACGCCCGAGTTCGGCCCCAGAGTACGTTTACGGGCCATGTTTCTGGAGTGGAGCTTAGTCCCCACCGGCCCCATCGACTGGTTCGACCCCTGCGCGGAATGTGACGCGCCCTGCTGGCGGGCTTGCCCTCAAAAGGCTTTTGCAAGCGGGTCTTACGCCAGGGGCAGCTGCATGGTGCAGATGGAAAGAGACCGAACCAATCCCGTACCGGGTGATTCGGGCGGCCCGGACCAGAACATGGTTCGCTATTGCCGGCAGTGTGAATTGGCCTGCCCCGTGGGGGCCTGGCCCCAAA
>JBJYWH010000071.1:0-12097 GCA_046259355.1 Anaerolineales bacterium | reverse complement strand
CGCTCGAAGCGTGAATCGCCGGATAAATCGGGCAGCTCCAGGAATCGATCGTATTGAACGCGCAGATCGGGTGGACCATAATACGACACTACCGCGCATACAGAGGTGTCCTGCTCGAACTCGGACGGGTCAAATCGTGGGTCATTTGGCGTGTATGCTGCGAGCAGGGCCAGCTGTCCGCCGGCCGAGCCTCCCATCAGGACAACCCGTGTCGGGTCAACGTCCATGGACATCCCCTCGGTTTTCATCCACACGATGGCCCGTTTGACTTCAGCCATCATGGTGAACAAATCCGCAGCGGGAGCGAGCGAATAGGCCAGGTCGAGGACAACGTGGCCTTGTCCGCTCAGGTGTCCGAAGAACGGCCGCGTCCCAAAATCCTTATCGGCATAATGCCAGCCACTGCCATGCAGGTAAACGATTCCCAATCCCGACGGGCGAACCGCTCCCGGTGGCCGCCAGATATCGGCCAGGATGAAGTTCCCGGAGAGGCCTTCCCACAAACGAACATCCCGCTGTGGACGACTCTCGCCGGTGATTTTCCACACCCCGACCCAGGGATAGGGCAGCATCGTTTGCGCTGGGACCCGGGCGAAACCCGAATGGTTCGTTCCCAGCGTTCGTACTGCCCGTTTCGCCCGAAGGACCAGCCTGGCGATATGACGAACCGCCAGAATGGCCGCGGCGGCTCCGAGCAGGACTGTGACTGCATCCTTATATGCCCACCATCCCCATACTCCCGCCGTGAGTCCCAGCAGGCCGATGGGCAAGATCATCGACCCGGTGAAAAGCTTGGGGATGAAGAGCCCCAACCGCCCCCAGCCGGAACGGGGACGAATCAGGGTTATGCCGGCTAGCAGCAGGGCAAGGCTGGCAAGCAAACGACAGACGATTAGCATGATTCCCCTGGCTCGTTCATCAGCCCTCAGCGTGCCAGCGCGCTGGCAGTATATTTCGCTGGCCGCAGGCATCTACATTATCAGCGAAAACTCGAGCTTGCGCCGGGCTCTCGCAGAGGCACTGGAAAAGGCAGCATACTTTCCGCGACCCGTGCTGAAAGCACCGGGAACTGGCTGGTTGACCGGCAGGTGACGCGTAGGCAGCCAAGGAATCGGACTGCATGCGTTGACAAGCAAATTTTGCCCGGGCAGCGACCAGAAGACATCAGACCGGCGGAATAGGTTCGCAGCACAACGAATTTGTCGAGCAAACGAAATATTTTCTACCCGGAAATCCTGCTGGTCAGATATCTTGCCCCGTCAGGGCTTTTAATCCGCAGTGAACCGTGGGTTAATCGTTCGCGATAGCGAGTAGCACACCGGGGTGAAATACCGCGGCCAGAAGCTGGCTGCTTCCGGGTTCATCGGCTCGTAGTCCACAGCACAGCGGACATAGCCCGATTCGACGCCCGAGGCCAGGCCATGATTCAGCAGGGCACCTGCCACGCCGCTCCGGCGATACTCGGGCCGGGTAAATGCGGCGTAAATGCTGGTTGTATCCTGATCAACGATCAGCGTACACACGTCTTGATTCGCCGGCCCCGTGCACAGGTATGCTGCCGGCTCATTCGCAACCATTGCCAGCCAGATATGCATCTGCGGGTCATCGATCCACTCCCGGAGGTGATCGGGCGTCCGATCCTCCATCGGCAGAAAAACCGGCGCGCTGCGTATGTGATCCCAGAGTCCATGGTCCAGCGCGAGTACCGTCTCAAGATCCTCCAGCCCTGCCTCCCGGATGGTGACCGGGGCGGGTATTTCTAACCGTACCGCCTCCAGGCTGCGGAGCGCGTCCACCTCGAACATGCCGAAGTTCAGCCAATGCCAGGTTTGAAGCGCCGCGTGCTCGTTCGGCAGCAGGCTGATGTAGTGCGTCGCATAGCCTTCCCCAGCCCAGCGGCGGGCGAGATAGCGGTACAGCGCTTCGTAAACACGCGTACCATCATCGGCCTGCGCCGCGTGCGCCCACTCCGGTGCGAAAACACTGCGAACGCCATGCAGCGAGGGGATACGCCATGCAGCCAGGAAACCTAGCAACTGCCCCTTCTCAAAGGCTGCAGCGCCCGCTTCTTCGGTCCCGGCCAGATCCTCGAGCAAGGGCAGGATCGAGGCTGGTTTCTCGTAACGTGCGGGCAGCAGCGGAACCTGTGCACGCAGCCCGCAGACACGTGCGCAGACCATATCGGCAGCCTCTTCCAGGTGTGCATGTGCGAATGGCTGGATCTCAAGCATTCTTGGCTCCCTTCACAACAGCCGACAGGCGAGGGATAGGGGCGGGTGCAATTCCCGCTTCATTGAAAATGGCGTGACCATTGCCCTTTCCGACCGCCGGCGCGTTCAGGCAGAAGCGCCGGAGTAATTCCGCAAGCCGAACTTCCAGAACACCCTCGAAAGGATCAACAAGGCCAGCGCCAGGCCCAACGCCGTCAGCGCTGAGCCCATCGTCAAACGGCCGGTCAGCGCCTCGGCCGGCACGGTCACGGCGAAAGCGACCGGGACGAGGAAGGTCAGCCCGAAGCGCATCCATCCGGGATACATGCTCACCGGCCAGCGCCCGGCTTCGTACAGGCTCTGGAAAATGACCAGGATATTCTCCACGCGCACGAACCAGAATGACAGCGTGGCCAGGATGAGCCAGAATGAGTATACAATCACGCCCCCGGCCAGCAGCAGCAGGCCGAACTGTGCGGCCTGGACCAGACCGACCGCCTCCCTCAACCGCATCAGGGCGGTTCCCAGAACGCCGAGCCCGAGGGCGATGTTCAGGAATTCCCACACATCCACGCCCCGGATGCTCACCAAAAGCTGGGCCTCTTCCGGTTTCGTCAGGGTGAAATCGAGCGTCCCCTGGTGCACCGATTCGATCAGCTGCTCCATGCTGGGCTGGATCACCACACCGATCACACCGCCCACCAGGATGTAGACCCCCACCAACCCCAGCACCTCATCAGGCCGCCAGCCGGCCAGCGTATCCGTGTACGAGAAAACCACCGCTAATCCGCCCAGCGAGGTCCCCAGGTTGAGCAACGATTGGAACAGCCGCACGAAGAAGTTGACCCGGTAGGCGGCCTCACCCATCACCCCAACCCGCAGAAACGTCCAGACCAGCCGCAGTGTGCTCACGCGCCCACCGCCGAATATTGGCGCACGCCGCGCCGCCACACAGCTCGGGCCAGGACCATCGCGATTCCCAGCCAGGCTAGCTGGGCAGTAAAACCGGTCAATGCCTGGACGGGTGTCAGGTTTCCGAGGATCAGCTCAACCGGGAACGAAACCAGCCAGCGGAACGGCAACAGACTGGCCGCGACCTGCAGCGGTCGTGGGAAGAGCGAAAGCGGCGCGAGCTGGCCAGACAGGAAAAGCATCACAACAAAATACATCTGGTTGATGGCGTTCACGCGTATCGTCCAGAACGCGACCAGCGCGAGAGTCCATTCCAGCAGAAATCGGGCAAAAAAAGCGAGCAGCACGGCCGGGATGGCTGCTGCCAGCGCCCAGGGGAGGAGATGGGCTTGTGGCCGGAAGATGAGCGCCAACGCGATCGCGACCAGCGCCAGCCCCGGTGTGCTCACCAGTTTCGAGGAGAGGTTGTCGGCGATGTCGGAGTGAATGGGATGAACCGGGCGGAGCAAACTGGCTGAGAGCGTTCCCTCCCGGATCCGGTAATCATATTCATACATGATCCAGGTGTAGGTGAGATGGTTGACCAACATCAACACCAGGAAATAGGCGGCGAAATCAGCCCGCGTGTAGCCGCCGACCTTGCCGCCGCTTGCTTGCGTGACCGAAGACCATACGATCAGGTAGACCACCGGGTCGAGCACCTGGCTGATCATCCAGATCACAAGCGCGGCCCGGTACTGCAGCATCGAAGCGAAGGCGGTTTTCAGCAGCTGGTTGTAGAGGCCGCCCAGCCCGGTCAGGCACCACTTCCAACCCTGCGCCTGGGGTTCCGGCGCCTGATCGGAACCATTATTTCGCAGATCCACCGCCCCGGACACGCCTCTCACTCCAGGTCCTGTGCGAAGACATGCTCAATCACCTCTTCGATCGGTGGATCTTCGACCGTCAGGTCGATCACGGGGAGATCGGCCAGCAGACGGGCCGTCGTGCGGGAGGTCTCAGCCTTGGGCACACGCAGCGTCACCAGGCCGTCCTCGCAGGAGACGACCTCGCCGTAACCAACGACGGTATCCGGGCAGGTTTCAAGCTGGACGATAATTGTCTTCACCGGTGAGTAGCGCTTGACCAGCGATGCGAGGTCACCATCGAACAAGAGCCGCCCCTCATGAATGACGATCACCCGCCGGCAGAGCGCCTCGACATCATTCATGTAGTGTGAGGTCAACAGCACCGTCGCCTCGTTGCGCTGGTTGTACTCCGCCAGGAAGGAGCGGATGCGGCGCTGCATGGTCACATCCAGGCCAATGGTGGGTTCATCGAGAAAGACGACCTTCGGGCAGTGCAGCAGGCCAGCCGCCAGCTCGCACTTCATGCGCTCCCCGAGAGACAGGTTGCGCACCGGCTTGGTCAGCAGCGGCGCCAGGTCGAGCAGCGCTGTCAGCTCCTCGACCGTGCGGTTGAAGTCCCCGGCGGGCAGCCGGTAGATGGCCCGATTGAGCTCGAAGGAATCACGCACGGGAATGTCCCACACCAGCTGGTTGCGCTGGCCCATGACCAGCGTGATCTGGCGCAGAAAGGTACGCTCACGCTTCCAGGGTGTGAAACCCAGAACGGCAACTCCACCGGAGGTCGGATGGAGCAGGCCCGATAGCATTTTCAAGGTGGTCGTCTTCCCGGCGCCGTTCGGTCCGAGAAACCCGACGACCTCACCCGGCTCCAGGGAGAAAGAGATGCCATCCACCGCGCGCACGTCGTGCGTCCGGCGGCGCACCAGGCTGCGCAGCGCAGCTTTCAACCCGGCTTCGCGCTCGGGAACCCGGTAGTTCTTCGCAAGTGAATCAACTTTTATCGCAGATGGAGACATGGCCGATCATGGATTCTATTCCCAGGTCGCGTAATGGGAAACAACGTTGTGGGTGCACAGCAATCCGGGTAGAGGATCTGGAGGAACATCCAGTACGTTGTGATGTCTGCATCCTGGAAATTCGCCGCCCCGGCAGCGCATAAGCTGGTTTGATCCACTCAAGAAAGGCTTTTCTTCCGGTTTTCTGCAACCCGGAATTCGACGATCCGCCGAATCAGCCCGAGCGGCAGCTCTTCATCGAGCGGAAATTGGATGGCGCCCTTCGAGTGCTTATATGGCGTTAGCTCCGACGCGAAATGTGCCGTTCCGGAGGAGGTCGGGTACAGCCCGATGTGGCGGGTGTATGCTGCGAAGTGCACCACGTTGCCGTTCAGGAAGAAGGTAGGCATGCGGTAGCTGATCTTCTCCGTCGCTTCCGGCGCCAGCTCCTTCACCAGCTGGCGGATCTGGTTAAGCTTTTTACGAACAGGCAAAGGGTACCGGGCAATATATTCGTCAATTGTGGAGTAGCGGCCGTTCTTGTCCATGACCTTTTTTCCTGAAACTTACTGCCGACGGGGCGGTCGGCAGAATTCCAAGCAGCAGAGGATGATTGCAGGATATTGTATCGAGGAATCAACCCGGTCGTCGGAACGCCTGATTCGACCCTGGGGTTGCTAGGAGGGGTACCCCAGAAGTTTTCGCAGGTTCACCATCTGGGGATAAGTGTAGGGATCGCTCCGCAGCAGGTCGCCCCAGCTGGCATCATCGCTCAGGTCGAACCAGCGTACCTCGACGATCGAGTAATCTGCTGCGGCTTCTGGCTCAGGCTCGTAACCGGGACTGGCCTGGCCCGAGATGATGCGGCAAAGATAGGTCTTGCGCCGCTTGTAGACTCCGTCGGGATGACCGGGCTCATCCACCAACAGGCGCTCGACGCGGACATTGAGGTTGGTCTCCTCCTTCACCTCACGCCTTACGCATTCCTCTTCACTCTCCCCGTCCTCGATCCCACCGCCCGGGATCACCCAGTATGACCGACCACTCAGATTCTGGCGGTGCATGATGAGCAAGATGCGGTCATTCTGAACGATTGCGCCCTGATATCTTGTATGTCGCGGCATGCATGCGCCACCCAATCTCGTTTGAGCATCCTATGGATACCCGTCCATCCCGGAAAAGGTTTTACCCATCGTGAGCATCGCGCGCAACCCGGCAGAGCTGCTGGGCTGGCCATATGGAACGGATAGCCTCTGAATCCTACCTCCCAAAAACAAACCAGGGCGCTGATAGAAGCCTACTTCCAGCAGCCCTGGATGGCCTTACGCCGGCGCGATAAAACCCAGCATCATCGCATAGTGGCTGAACGCACCCAGGATGACGAAAATATGCCAGAGCTCGTGAAAGCCGAAAACGCCTGGTTTGAGTACAGGTTTCCTGGTGATGTATACGCCAGCGCCGATGGTGAAGAACAACCCGCCTGCCACCAGCCAGGCGATGGCGCCTGCCGGCAGTCTGGAGAATATCTCGCCCGCTGCGAGCAGCGCCAACCATCCCATGAGCAGGTACAGACCGGCGGTCAGGCCTCGCGGTGCGTGAAGAAACACCATCTTCACACCAATCCCGATCAGAGCCAGGGCCCAGATCACCCCCAGGAAGCCGACCCTCCAGAACCCGGTGAAGAAGTGCAGGCAGATTGGAGTGTACGTTCCTGCGATGAGCAGGTAGATCGCGGAATGATCCAATTTCTGCAGACGGCGCGTGATTCCGGGGCTGGCGTTGATCGAATGGTACAGACCGCTGGCCAGGAACATCATCACCAGTGTCGTGCCATACAAGGCCAGCGAAACCAGCTTGATCGCATCGCCACGTGCGAAAACGAGCAGAACCGCCATTCCGGCTAACGCCACCAGAGCTGCCGCCAGGTGCGTCAGCCCATTCACAGGCTCACGCACCTTCCGCAGCCACCTCCCACGCTCACTCATGGCTCATTCGCGGTGGAAATCAAGCGAACCCGGCAGCAAGCTGGCATCGGGCGCCCATACCTGGTAGAAGAATGGACTGTGCCGGGCGAGTTCGGGATACGACCCCCGATCGGCGATGCAGACCGGGCACCAGTGACCGCCCATGAGAATGAGATTGAGGCTGGCTAAGAATTCGTGACCGGCATGACAGCGCCATCGCAGCAGGGACCGCCAGCTGCCGCGTTCCATATCGTTGGAAAGGCACTCGCCGCCTCGAAAACGAGCCGCGCCCCTGGCGTCCGCCAGCGAGAACTGGTCACGCGGCTTTCCTTCGTCATACCCATGCTCCAGCCGGACCGGTGGCGCTTCCGGACGTTGGAATTGTCGTTTTTCCCAACCCGGAATCGACTTCCACGTGCGGTGCGAAACAAAGTACGCCGTGATGCGCTCGTCATCCTCGCGGGTGAACCAGGTAAGCGTTCCTCCCAGACCGCGGGCGACGCGCTCGAAGCGAGCCCGTACAATGCGCGGGAAAGCGCTTGCCAGCCGCATAAACCAGGGCAGCTTGCTGGAGGCATCTTCCAGGTATTCATCCAGCGTCTGGGTGCGGAAATGCAGCAAGCTTTCGAGTTCATCCGAGTCGCTGAACCAATGGCCGTGGAAATTACGCAGCGCAAACCAATTCGGTTCGACCACGCTGCGGGGATTGTGAATGCCGATTGTACGCAGCATCTTCTCGAAGAATTCATAGTTGGTGAGCCGATTCGGCTGTCCGCCGCCGATATTGTAGATCCGGCCCCAGAAAGAGTCTGGAACACCCTCCTCGCAGACGTTCGCCAGCAGCACACCCGAATCGCGCATCGTCACCCATTCCAGCACGCCATCCAGCGGCGTGTGGAACAGGATCGGGTCGAGCGTCTCGGCGGCTGACAGCCGTGCGATGCCCGTCTGCCGCAGCGAGGCCCAATAACGCAGGCCCGAATCCACCACGACGCGCTCGGCGATGGTCTTGCTCAATGCGTAATTATCGAAGACGCTGAGCTTGATGGGATCACCGATCCGCCCCCAATGAATCGGTACCGGGCGGTTGCCGGTCTGGGCCACGCTGCCGATATAAACGAGGTGAATCCGATCGGGGTCCGGCTGCGCCTTGATCGCACGCACGATGTTCTGAGCCGCCCCGACGTTGACCTTCATCGTGAGCTCGGGATAGGCATCCGCCAGAGGGGAGACCATGCCGCCAACATGCAGGACGTAGTCCGCACCCTCCACGCCCGCAAGCACGTCTTCGTAGCAGGTGAGATCGCCCCAGATGACATCCACGCCGCGCCGAATATACGGCTCGATGATGCGCCGATCATTCGGGGTGGGCAGGACAAGTGCCGCCACCTCGAATCGGTCGCCTCGCTCGAGCAGCGCGTCGAGGCCTGCTCTTCCCATGTTACCGGTTGCTCCGGTCAGGAATACCCGTTTCTTACTCTCTGTCACGTCTCCCCAATGCCCTCAAGCTTTCTCCGCCGATTCATGGATTCAAGAAGATCGGTGCGAGGTCTCATGCCCCGCGCAGGATCAACGACTGGAAATGATATTCCTCGATACCTTCAAGTTTCACCCTTGCGAATTCCTGCACCTGGAAGCATTGGCGTGCAGCCTGCTCGATTCGATCATCGCTCAAAAACGAGAAGAACCGTTTCGGTTGGTATCGGTCATGCTCCAGGATTCCCTCCCAGATATCGCCACCATATTGCCCCCAGTAGAAGGAACCGCCCGGCTTCAAGCTCTGGTGGATGGATTCTAACGCCTCCTCGAGCTGCGAGGAGGGGATATGCAGCAGCGAATTGAATGCAAAAACTGCATCGAAGGACCGCTCAAGCTGGTCCAGCTCGAGGGCGCTGCAGCAGCGAGCGTCGAAACCTTGCTGCTTGCAGCGCCGAACCATGGCAGGCGAGATGTCAACACAGGTAACCTCAAGCCCCTGCTCACGAAAGTAAGCTGCATGCACTCCGGGACCGCTTCCGAGGTCCATCATGCTCTTCACCTGATGGGAGCGCATCACCACCAGGAACTTTTCACGTTCCTGCCGCTTCCAGCCCGTAATGGGCTCAGCCTCACGCTGATCAACCGACCGGTCGTAGGCCTGGATTAAGCGTTCCCGGATAGCATCCACGTGCTCTTCCAGAATACCTCCTCCTGCTCCGCTGCAACACGTTACCTTTGCCCCATCGCATTCAAGCCCGCATCAGGCCGGGCTCGTTCGGTGATCCTTAGTCACCGATGCGCACCCGCTTTCCCATGGCGAAGTTGAGGGCAGCTAGCGTGGGGGACGGTTTTTCGTATCCCTGTGAGGGTGGAACCAGCCGGTCCGAAGCATATACTGGCGGTACTGATCGCCGAAGATATCGATCATCATCTGCTCCTCCCGGGGAACACGAATCCCCCAGATCAGCAGGACCGCTACGGCTCCACCCAATCCAGCGAGGAAATTCTGAAGCAGCAGCGGTTGGGCTATCGCCCAGAGAATCAGCGAACAGTAGATCGGATGGCGGGTGAAGGCGTAGATTCCATCCTGGATCAGGACGTGCCCGCTCACGATCTCGAGGGTAAACGACCACCCTTTGGCAAGCTTCCTTTGCGCGGCCCAGCGTATCCCCAGGCTGGTTATGAACAATAACCCGGCTGGCCAGATCACCCAATCCGGCAGCCGGTAGTCCATGCCCGCAAGCCAGGAGGTGAAGATATAGATCGCAGGAAGGACCCAGAACCCTGAAACAACCGCCAGCAGGACGAAGATTTCTGCCGTCTGGTGACGGTTCTCACCGGGCGCCCACCGCTCACGATCCCGGATGCGATCGACCCTGCGAGGCAGGCGCAGGCCTTCTGCGAACAGCATCCCGATCCCATAGATTGCCGAGCACAGGGTCCGAACCATCATGATTCCGGCGCGGCCACGCGGCTGAGTTCCTTGTCTCCGGCCACCAGGATCAGCCAGGCATTCCAGCTTGCACTGGACAGAAGCGCCGCCACGACGATCACCAGGCCATAGATCGCGACCAGCTCACCACGCAGCACTTCGATCCCGACCACCACCAGCACGAAGGAGGCAATGGCCGGCAGGGCGATCCTGCGCATCCCGTGCGTGCGATCGCCAGTCTTCGCCGACTGCACAGCAATGGCAGCCTGGCGCACGATACCGACCATCCGGGAGAGGCCGAGGACAAAAAGAGCGACAGCGAGCCCGATAGGAGCCGGGTGCGGAACGAGGAAGACCAGGCCGAGCATCAGCACATAGAGAAAATCGCCAAAGCTCCCCCGAGCGAGGTTGACAACACCCCGGAAGGCCTCCTCTTTCATCTGCTCCTGGCGTATCGAGATCGATACAAAGAGCAGTCCGGCCAGGGTTACAGAAGCCAGGGCGACGGTGGAATAGAATATGCCCCAGTGATCGAGGGCCTGTGTGAATTCTGTCATGGCTCCTTCCTCCGGGCGGGATGGCAGCGTAAGGGGCTTTCACCGATCAGGAACAATTCAACCTCCCGGCATTTCTCATCTTGTCCTCCGCACTCGCCAGTCGGCCAACCATCCGGCCAAGGCAGCGCTGAGAAAACCGCCTTCGGTCCTCTTTTCCTCAAACCTCAATCATGCTCATCCGGATAATACCAGGGCCCTGGATGGACATATGCCAGCTTCTCCCGAATCAAACCGCCAGCCACGCGAAAGATGTCGACTCCCCGAAAATCCTCCTGATCATCCAGCCCTGCGACTGGGGCCAATTTCCAGCACAGTACACATCGTGTTCCGGCGTTGAATACCTCCTGTGCTTCCAATTTGGCCTCCGGAAGTCGGAAGAGTTCCTCCAATCGTCCTGACAGCTCATCTTTTCCCACAAAGCGACTGCCGGCGGGTAGTGGAAACGGGCTTTCAAAGACGCAATCATCGCTGAGAAATTCCAACACACCGTCATGATCCTGGCGGTTGTATGCGTCGTGGAACGCGAGCACGACTCGGATCGCTGCTTCGAAGCGCTCCAATCTGGCTGGGCTCATAGCATATCCCTCGCATCCAAAATCCACCGCTGCATTCCATCCACAAGATTGTGCGGATAAAAACGACTCATCCGTCGTGTTGATGGACAGGACGACAGGATTTGCATCCCGATCGGATCCGTTCAGGTGATGTCCGGATTACCGATCCTGCTCCGTTTCTTCGGTTTCCCGGCCAGCTGCATTGGTGTTGTCTTGAATATCGGTAAGCACAAACAATCGCTCGGCGGATGCGAAGAGCTGTGCCGCAAAGAAGAGGCATAAAAAGATCAAGAACAAGAACGCCAGAATCCCAGGAACCAGATTCAGAAAATTGGGCAGGTAGCTGTACGCCGAGTACATTGAATACAGCATATAGATGCCAAAAACCAGAATAAGGAAAGCGAGAACTACGAAAGCCCAGGCCACGATGGTTGAAAACGCGCTGATTCTCAGAACGGCTTCCGGATTGTACGTCGTTTGTTCGGCTTGAATTTCAGATTCTTGAGTAGGTGTCGGACCTTCATTCATGATGGGTAGGACCTCCATATGGTTTTCGCGATCATAGTCCGATCCGGGTAAAATCGCTATTCATGCGGGCTGGAAATTCCTTCCAGTTCAATATGTTGAATGCAGCCACTGGTTACCCTCTGCTGCGAGCGCGAGGGCAGCGTTCCCGTAGAACATGATCACCAAGAACGGATAAAAAACATCTGCGAGGCGTGCATGCCGGTGAGGAGTGGATCCACGGGATCTCAAATTGGTAGATGCCCACTGCATGTTCTGGGATCGATTCGATTCCCCTGGGCACGCAAAGCCAGAGGACAGGGTTTCCGGGCATCCGGCTGGCCGCCCAGTGTACGAGAACACCGAAGGGCGAATCTCGCAAGACCGCACTTACCGGAGCGGCATAACGGTACAGGCCGGGAACAACGTGCCGGAAGCTGCTGTCCCGGGCCGCGGCAACCAAGAGCCCGGCGAAGTTTCTCCAGGAAGGGCCCGATGCTGCTGTAGCCACCTTCTTCGAGATCGACCGCAAACCGGCTGGCCTGAAGCACCCATGCAGAGGCGCGATCTTTATAGAAGGATGCTGCAACAGCACGCGGGACGGTCTGCAGGAATATCGAATTCGGTATATTTACAGCTTTC
>JBJYWH010000070.1:0-3636 GCA_046259355.1 Anaerolineales bacterium | reverse complement strand
TCGCGGCTGGACGCAGGAAGGACCACTGATGGCCGGTTATCGCATCCTGCACGTGCCCTCCAGCGGAGACCTCGCGCACGGCAGAAGTTGCCGCTGAGCCCGAAGAACCCTCCGAAACGACTTCTGAACCCGAGCAGAACGCAGCGGCCGAAGAACCACCGACAAAGAAACCAAAGCCGGAAGGGCCTCCGGCCGCAATGGGGGCTCCGCTCACTACCGTCCAGGGCATCGGCCCGAAATCGGCAAAGACACTCTCCAAGCTCGGTCTGCATACACTGGGTGACCTGCTGTGGCACCTGCCCCGGCGATATGATGATTTCTCTCAGCTCGAAACCATCAACCGATTGTGGTACGGCCAGGAAGTCACCATCATCGCCAACGTGGAGAAGTGCGAGGTACGTGAGGTACGCGGCGGGCGCATGAAGCTGACGGAGGTGATCGTCGGCGATGGCACCGGTTCGCTGCGCGTGACGTGGTTCAACCAGCCCTGGATTGCAAACAAACTCAAACCCGGGCGACCGGTGGTGCTTTCCGGCAAGGTCGATCAATACCTGGGCCATCTGACGATGACGAATCCGGAATGGGAGCCGCTTGAACGAAAACAGCTCCATACCAACCGCATCGTCCCGGTCTATCCGCTGACGGCCGGCGTATCCGGTAAATGGCTGCGGCGGGTGATCCATTCCGTGGTTCAGCGGTTGGCCCCACGCGTCCCGGATCCGCTTCCGGAGGCGATTCAAAAGTCTGCCAATCTGGTCCCGCTCAGCACGGCGCTTCAGCAGGTGCACTTCCCGGATTCGCAGGAAAAACTGCACGCAGCCCAGCACCGTCTGGCATTTGATGAGATGTTCATGCTCCAGCTCGGCGTGCTGCGGCAGAAACGGGAATGGGAGCAGAATGAAACCCGGCCGCTGCCGGTCGAGGACAGTTGGATCGATAACTTCGTCCGGACCTTGCCCTATGAGCTGACCAAGGCCCAGCATAAAGCCCTGGATGAAATCCGGCATGACCTCTCGACCACACGCCCGATGAACCGGCTGCTGCAGGGTGATGTGGGTTCGGGTAAAACGGTCGTCGCCGCCGCTGCCATCGGTATCGCAGCCCACAATGCCTCCCAATCGGCATTTATGGCGCCAACCAGCATTCTTGCCGAGCAGCATTTCCGCACGCTCCGCGCAATGCTGCCGCAATCGGCCGCGATCCCGGCCGAGAAGATCCGCCTGCTGATCGGGTCTACGAGCGAGGCGGAAAAGAGTGAAATACGCGCCGGCCTGGAATCAGGCCAGATACAGGTCGTCATTGGCACACATGCCCTGATCGAAGGCCCCGTTCAATTCAAGGATCTCGGGCTGGCGATCGTGGATGAACAGCACCGTTTCGGTGTGGAACAGCGCGCTGAACTCCGCGCCAAAGGCGAAAGTCCCAACCTGCTGATCATGACCGCCACGCCGATTCCACGCTCCCTCGCGCTCACGGTGTACGGCGACCTGGACCTCACGCTGCTCGACGAAATGCCGCCCGGCCGTCAGCACATCGAGACACGTGTGCTGCTGCCGAACGAACGCACCCGCGCCCATGCTTTTATCCGCTCGCAGCTCGAACTCGGCCACCAGGCCTTCATCATCTACCCGCTGGTGGAAGAATCGGAGAGCATGCAAACCAAGGCGGCGGTCGATGAATACGAACGGCTGCAGACCGAAGTCTTCCCGGATTACAAAGTGGGATTGCTGCACGGACGACTCAAACCGGATGAAAAGGAATCGGTCATGGAACGGTTCCACGCCGGTGAGATCGACGTGCTGGTCTCGACATCTGTGGTCGAGGTCGGGGTCGACGTACCGAACGCGACCGTGATGTTGATCGAAGGGGCCAACCACTTCGGCCTGGCGCAGCTTCATCAGTTCCGCGGCCGGGTCGGCCGCGGCGTTGAGCAATCCTACTGCTTGATGATCCCCGATGCCCCGGATGATGCCGCCAATGAACGCCTGAAAGCCATGCAGCTGACGAACGACGGCTTTGTCCTGGCCGAACGCGACCTGGAACAGCGCGGTCCGGGTGATTTCCTCGGCACGCGACAATCCGGTTTCGCCGAACTGCGCACCGCCCGCCTGACGGACGTGCGCTTGATCGAGACGGCGCGCCGCGAGGCCACGCATCTCTTTGAGCAAGATCCCGGGCTGACCGAGCCAGAACATGCCCAGCTGGCAGAGGCTCTGAATCGCTTCTGGACACCCACGAAGGGAGAGATCAGCTGATGGTACGAGCCGTATTCCCCGGCACCTTCGACCCGGTTCACTTCGGACACATCGACATCGCCCGCCGGGCGGTGCGTGTGTTTGATGAATTAATCGTCGCCGTGTACGAACATCCGCCGAAGAACGTGCTCTTCTCTCCCGAAGAGCGTTACCAGCTGGTTTCCGAGGTGTTCGCTGACGACCCTCGCATCAAGGCTCAAATCTTCGGCGGCCTGATTGTCGAATTCTGCCGTGAGGTTGAAGCCCAGGTGATCGTACGGGGACTGCGGGTCTTCTCCGATTTTGAGCACGAGTTCCGGATGGCGCTTGCCAATCACCGTCTGGCGCCGGAAATTGATGTCGTGGCCTTTATCACGAGCGAGGAGCACACCTTCCTGACCGGGAGCACCGTCCGGGAAATCGCATCCCTGGGGGGGGATGTGAGCAGCCTGGTGCCCCCGAACGTCAAGAAGGCGCTCGAAAAACGCTTTCGCGAGCTTGGCGACGACGGACCGAACATGGTTCCGATGACCTCGCTGCGTGATTGAATGGATTTGACGCTGATACGGCTTTAGTGTACGCTTCGGCCCAAACCTTGCACCCTGGTGAGGGGGTCCGCACGCCGAAAAGCCGGACCGGAGGGTTGAATGGACATCCTGCATCTTGTGGATCGACTGGAAGAGCTGTTTAACGACAGCCGTCCGCTTCCACTAACCCACAACGTCCTTGTCGATGAGGATCGCATGTTGGAGATCATCGACCAGATGCGTATTGCCATCCCGGAAGAGGTCAAAAAGGCGCAGCAGATCCTGGCGCAGCGTGATCGCGTGCTCGCGCAGGCACAGGAAGAGGCCAACCGCACCGTCAAGCTCGCCAAGGACAAGGGTGAAGATATCGTTGCCCGCGACGCGATTGTCGAGGCCGCACAGTCTCGAGCGGAACAGATCATCGCTCAGTCGCGGGCGGAAGCGGAAACGATCCGGATGGAAGCGGATGACTATGTGATCGAATCGCTCACCGCCCTGGAAGCCGAGCTGAATCGTTTGATTTCACAGGCCCGCAACGGCATCGCCAAGCTGGCCTCGGAGCGGGATGTTCTCAATGACCCGCGCCGATTGAATACCGAGGAACTCGAAACCGAAGAAGAAGCTTGAACTGCTTGCTGATCGCTGAAGGGCGCCGTCCGCGGACGGCGCCCTTTTTCTTTTCCTCACGATTTCCAGGATGCATTCACTGACTGCTTTCGACTCCTTCGTCCTCCCGTTCGCTCACATAATCCAGATACGGAACGGTCGTGCGCTCCACCACCTGACGCAGATAGAGCAGTTCGAACCCATCGCCGGTCGGCAGGGTGCGGGATTCCAGCAGGACCCGCTCGGGCAGTTCCTGAACCACCGATCCG
>JBJYWH010000069.1:0-32801 GCA_046259355.1 Anaerolineales bacterium | reverse complement strand
GCCGGCTCGGTGTTGTGCTGGATCGCCAGCAGTTCCGATTGGCGCCCTCCAGAGGCATCTGAGCCTGTGCCAGCCTCCGAGGGTCCCGGTATCACCGGCCTGCGGATCACCGGACCGGCGCGCAAGCTTGCCCAGGACCGGGCTATCGATCTTGCGAGCCTGCCCATTGGACCGTTGATCACCGAGTCCTTTCTGCGAGATAGGCTCGGCTCGACGGAGGGATTGGATCGGGAAGTCCCCGCGCCGATAACGAAGAAAGGCGATGTGATTCTTTACGGCGGCGGTGGACACGCCAAAGCCTTGATCGAGCTGATCCAGAGCCTGGAAGGTTATTCGGTTGTGGGCGTGATCGATGACAAGCTACAGACCGGTGCCTCCATCCTGGACACGAAAGTCCTCGGTCCGGGAGACATGCTGCCCGATATCCTGAAGAGCGGCATCGGCTTGGCAGTCAACGCGGTAGGCGGGATTGGTGACGTGATGAGCCGGGTGCGCGTCTTCCGGCGTTTGATTGAAGCCGGCTTTGATTTTCCGACTTTGATCCATCCCACAGCGTTCGTCGAACGGAGTGCGAGCCTGGAAGCGGGTGTGCAGGTCTTCCCGCACGCCTACGTGGGCAGCGAGGCCCGGGTCGGTTTCGGCGCAATCGTCAACACCGGAGCGGTCGTGTCGCACGACTGCCTGCTTGGGCGGTATGTCAACGTGGCGCCGTCGGCCAGCCTGGCGGGCGGGGTCAGCCTGGGCAAAGCTGTTCTGGTTGGAATGGCGGTCACCATCAACCTGGCCGTGACAGTCGGCGACGGTGCACGGATTGGCAACAGCGCCGTCGTGAAAGCCGATGTTCCGGCTGGCAAGGTCGTTCGTGCGGGAGCGGTCTGGCCGTGAGGGTATGGAGGAAGGGAATTTGGCTGGAAGCGTGAATTTGTCAGGGGGCATTCGGCGCATCCCGATGTCGGCGCCGGATCTTGGCCCGGCGGAACGTGAGGCCGTGGCTGCGGTGCTCCGCACGCCCCGCCTGAGCATGGGGCCCGAGATCGAGGGATTCGAAGCGCAGATTCAGGCGTACTGCGGCGCACGGCATGCAATCGCGGTCAGCTCGGGGACGACCGGGCTGCATTTGTGCGTCTGCGCCGCCGGTATCGCCGATAGTGACCTGGTCATCACCACCCCTTTCTCGTTCGTCTCATCGGCCAATGTCCTGCTCTACGAACGGGCGGTGCCGATCTTCGTCGATGTGGATCCGGTGACGGGAAATCTCGATCCGGCCCTCGCGGCCCAGGCTGCGGAAGACCTGAAGTCAGGGGGAGACCGGGCGGCGAAGTGGCTCCCGCGGCAGGGGAGCGACCCGAACAGCGTGCTGAAAGGCATTTTGAGTGTCGATGTCTTCGGGCAGCCGGCGGATTACGACGCGCTGCGCCGGATTGTGCAGGATGAGAATCTGATCCTGATCGAAGACTCCTGCGAAGCCCTGGGAGCCAGCTATCGATCCCGGCCTGCCGGGATGCTGGGTGACATGGGCGTATTCGCCTTCTACCCCAACAAGCAGATTACAACCGCCGAGGGCGGCATGGTAGTCACCGACGATGACAACGTTGCGGAACGCATTCGGGCGTTGCGCAACCAGGGCCGGGCGCCGGGCGACACCTGGCTTGACCATACATATCTCGGCTTCAACTATCGTCTCAGCGAGCTGAGTGCAGCCCTGGGGCGGGTGCAGATGACACGGCTGGAAGAACTGCTTCAAAAACGCGAGCGGGTCGCGGATTGGTATGGCGAGCGGTTGGCGGAGATTCCTTCCGTCGAGCCTCCGCAGATTGTCCCTTCCACCACGCGTGTGAGCTGGTTTGTCTATGTCATCCGCCTGCCAGAGGAAGTCGATCGGCAGGCCCTCGCCGCGCGGCTCGAGGCGCGTGGGGTGCCGACCCGACCCTATTTCACGCCCATCCACCTGCAGCCCTATTTCCGTGAGCGGTTTGACTACCGGCCGGGTGATTTTCCGGTCACCGAGGATCTCGGGCGGCGCAGCATGGCGCTACCGTTCTCCGGCACGCTTTCGGAGGAGGATGTGGATTACGTTTGCCAGGAGCTGCGGGCTGCGCTCGGTGCCGGTGGCTAAAATCGGCTCGGTTCGAAATCAAAAGAGCCCCCGCTCATCGAGCGGGGGCTCTTTTCGTTCGATCGATGGATCACTGCTCGCGTACCTGGCGCCAGTTGACCATCACGAAGTTTTCGTTGCAGTTATCGTACGTCTTCAAGAAGACCTGTTCGGAGAGCGGTTTGCCGGCACCGTCGTTGAGTTGTATCCAGATGGCGCCGTCGCTGGCGATCGGCTGATCGGCCAGGTTGAATACATAGCCTGAGGGCCCGATATCCGGTGCGCTTCCCGTCAGGGTGTCGAGATCAACCGCTTTTCCGTTGATTTCGCCCTCCAGGTGGACGCCCAGATTGGCGATCGGGGCATTGTCCAGGTTGAAGACCTGCCCGCCGACTCCCATCCAATCGCAGGAAAGATCATTGGCGATATTGGGAATCCCCACCGGGTTGCCCGGCTGCAGTGCAAAGGGCGGTCCGGGTTCGGTCGCCGTGGGTGTCGGTACCGGCGTTTCCGTCGGAACCGGGGAAGGCGTCAGCGTCGGCGGCGGTGTTCGTGATGGGGTGGCTGTCCAGGCGGTCGGAAGCGGGATCGCCGGCGTATTGGTCGGTGTCGGCGTGCCCAGGATGGCGGGCAGCGTCGGCGGTGGGAAAGGATTGTAACCGACGTAGGGGTTGATGAAGACCATCGCATAGGCCGCACCAACGGCGACAATCGCCAGCAGCACGATCAGGGTCAGAACGTTCAGAATGAACGAACCAAAGCCGCGCGACCGTTTGCGTGGGACTCGTACAAATTGATCATCCATGCTCGTCTCTCCTGCCCTTCCCCTACGGCGTGAAAATCTCAATGGCAGCATTTGCGCGCTGCTGAGTGAGCCAATCCGTCACGGCCTGCTCTCGGTGCCAGCGCAGAACATCAGCGTCTGCCAGATGTTCTCCACGCTCGAGCGTTTGCACGATGTGGAAGCCCAGTTCGCTCTCCACAACGCCGCTGATTTCACCCGGCTGGAGGGAAAAAGCCGCCTGCTCAACCTGCGCCAGCCGCAGGTAGCCCTGCGGGAACCAACCCAGGTCTCCTCCGGCCGGCCGGGTGCTGATGTCGAGCGAGACCTGATTCGCCAGTGTAGCGAAATTGGCACCCGAGGCAAGCATCGCCTGTACATCCTCGGCCTCCGCCTGGCTGGCGACCAGGATATGGCGGGCGTGGACCTGCTCCAAGACCTGCGGCACACTCTCCACGATCTGCGCAACCATCTTCGCTCCCAGAACCTGCTCTTCCAGGCTGGCACGCAGTTCTTCCTGCGTGAAAGACTGCGCATCCAGCCATGCCTGGAATGTGCTCTCGTCACCCAGTTCTTGAATCAGACCGGCGTAGCGCTGATCGATCTCGGCCGGATCGATGCTCGCTCCCTGGGATCGGGCGCCCTGCGCAAGCAGCTTGAGATCGATCATGGCCGATAAAACCTGGTCACGATACGCACCCAGCGTTGCAAGATCAGTGCCAGCCGCCAATTGTGCTGCTTCAAAGCGTGACAGCTCGCGTTCGTAGTCTGCGAGCGGAATGGGCTCCCCGTTGACCGAGGCGGCGAGCGGGACCGGCGTGTTGGTGGGCACGGGGGCTTCGGTCGCGGTGGCGGTGGGAGCTGGTTCCAGCAGCCCTGGTAGATAGCGGCCGCAGCCAGCCAGGATTGCGAGAAGGACCAGCTGCATGGCAGCTGTGCGGAGGGGTTTCATCGCGAGGATTATACCCAGTGGTAAAGACCTTGACCAAGGCGGTCTTCAGCGGTCGGGTCAGGCCTCCTCGCGCGAACTGAAGACGAAAATCATGGGCCGGCGACGCGTCTCTGAGAAGAAGAACTTCGAGAGTTCCTTTTCGATCCGTTCGTCCAGATCGCCATCGCTGTTTTCGTGTACGATGCTGCTTACTTTTTCGCGTGCTTCGGCCAGCAGTTCGTCGGAATCACGTACGAAGACGAAGCCCTTGGTGATGATTTCCGGTTCGTGCTGCAGCTTGCGCCGGTCGCAATCCAGGCTGAGATGGACGATCACGAACCCGTCCCTGGCGAGGGCCTCGCGCTCCCGCATCACACGCGGGCCGACATCTCCCACGCCGCTGCCGTCGACGAAGACATAACCGCCCGGAATACGCTCACCGATCGACATCACCCCGTCGTCGAACTCGACGACGGTGCCGTTTTCGACGACCGCGATGCGTTCGCTCGCAATGCCGATCTCGCGGGCCAGCGCCGCATGCTGAATGAGGTGACGCAGCTCACCATGGATCGGAATCATGTGCTTGGGCTTGGTCAGCTGCATGAGCAGCTTCATCTCTTCCTGGTTGGCATGCCCGGACACGTGCACCGGGGCGATGGCGTCGTAGATGACGTTAGCGCCGCGCTGGAAGAGGCGGTTGATCGTGCGGTGCACCATCTCCTCATTGCCCGGAATCGGAGACGAAGACAGCACCACGGTGTCGCCTTCCCGCAGGTCGAATTGGCGGTTCGTGCCGGTCGAAAGCCGGCCCAGGATGGAGGAGGGTTCGCCCTGGGTGCCCGTACACATCAGCACCACCCTGGACGGTTTCATGCTCAGAGCCTGGTCGAGGTTGACGATCAGGTCATCCGGCGCTTCCAGGTAACCGAGCTTGCGGGCCATCTTGGCGTTTTCGACCATGCTCGTTCCCACGAATGCCAGCTTGCGATCATGCCGCTCGGCAGCGTTGATCACCTGCTGCATGCGCGAGATGAGCGAGGCGAAGGATCCAATCAGGATTCGTCCACGCGCCTCGCGAAAGACCGTATCGAAAGTTGGATCGATCACCGCTTCGGAGGGTGTCCAGCCTGGTTCGTCGGCATTGGTCGAATCCGCCAGCAGCGCCAGCACTCCCCGGGCGCCGAATTCGCCCAATTTTCCGAAGTCGGTTGGCCATCCATCCACCGGTGTATGGTCGAACTTGTAATCGCCGGAATGGACGATCAGCCCGGCCGGGGTGGTAATGCCAACCCCGATCGCATCGGGGATGGAATGGCAAACGTGGAAGGTTTCTATCTCGAATGGCCCGACCTGGAATTCGTCGCCGGCGTTGATCGTATGAAGATCGACATGCTCCAGCATGCCGCCGCGAGCGAGCTTGACTTCCAGCAGGCCGCGCGTCAGGCCGGTGGCATAAATTGGCGCCCGGATTTCCTCCATGACATGGCGGATGGCTCCGGTATGGTCTTCGTGTCCATGCGTAACGACGATGGCTCGAATCCTGTCCTTCTTATCCAGTAAATAGCGGAAATCGGGGATGATGTAATCGATCCCCAGCATATCGTTTTCGGGGAACATGATGCCGCTGTCGATGACGAGAATATTGTCCCCGTATTCAATCGACATCATATTCTTGCCGATCTCCCCCAATCCGCCCAGGGGGACGATTCGTAAAGTTTTACTCATATCCTTGTTCCTTTGTTTCACAGCCATGCTGTGATGGTTTCAAAATACAACAAACCCCGTCTGGCAGGGTGCCGGGCGGGGCGTGGTAGCTCTCGCGAATAACCCGGGATTAATTCAACCGGGTGACATCCGTTGCTTGCAGGCCGCGAATGGTGCTCTCGAGAAAAAACGCAACTTTTTCACCGGGGCTGAGCAGCTGCAAGCCCCCACCGGCGATGTTGCGATAATGCACGAACACCTCTTCTCCGTCCTGGGCGTCGATGTAGCCGTAACCCCTGGATCCGTCGAACCAGCGCACCACGCCGGTTGTACGTTTCGCCACCAGCAGCCTCCAAACGGTTTTCCTAACCGGTGAATTCTATCACACTCTTTTTAAGACCGTCAACGCACGGGCGAGTGGTGGAACGGCTTGACCTGCTGCCGGGGCAGGCCTATACTGTTGGACGACAACCCAATGTGGCAGAGGGAGCCAGGAGCCCGGATGCTCTGGCTGCTCCCGGGGAAGCCGGTGCCCGCGCTGTCATGCGCGGAAGTCCGGCGCTGTCCCGCAACTGTAGGGAAGCGCAGCAAGCGCTTTCAAGCCAGGATACCCACCTCTGCCTTCCACCTTGAGCTCCTTCGCGGAAAGGATGGTGCGCTGATGACTTCACCGATCTGACGCCTTCCCGTAATGATGCCAGGGAAGGCGATCGCTTTTCCTCTCCCGGCACAGCCTATGAAAAGTTTGGTGATTACAGCCTTTAGAGGCTGATAAGGATGAATCATGAAAACATCTCAACTCGCACGAAACGCAGGAATCCTGCTTCTGGTCTTGATGGTCTCCATCGCCGCCGGATGCGGCCCGCAGCAGCAGCCGATGGGGCAGGAATCCGCAGGGCCGGCCAGCACCGCCATGGTTCCTCAAGCCTCCCCCACCGGCGTGCCAGCAGCGGCGCCCACCCCCATTGTGATGCAGGATGGCCTCGGCCGAGAGGTCCGCCTTGAAAAACCGGCGCAGCATATCGTCTCGATGGCGCCCTCCAACACCGAGCTGCTTTTCGCAGTGGGCGCCGGGGGGCAGATCGTCGGTCGGGACGAAGTATCCGATTTCCCGCCCGAGGCTGCCTCGATCAGCAGTATTGGAAGCACCTACGGTGAATTGAACACCGAGGCGATCCTGGCGCTCGATCCCGATCTGGTCCTTGCGGCTACCATCACCAGCCCGGAACAGATTCAAGCGATGGAAAATCTGGGCCTCACGCTCTATCTGCTCCCTAACCCAATGACCTTCGATGAGCTCTTTGCGAACGTCCTGACCATCGGTCAGCTGACCGGGCACGAAGCCGAGGCTGAGGCCCTGATCGATTCGTTGAAGGGCCGGGTGGAGGCGGTGGTAACAACCATGCAGGGCGTCACGGCCGTTCCGGTCTATTACGAAGTCGACGGCACCGATCCCAGCGCTCCCTGGACCACCGGCCGTGGAACATTCCAGGATGTACTGATCGGCATGGTGGGGGGCGAGAACATCGCCAGCGAAATCGAGGGCTGGGGCCAGATCAGCCTCGAGGCGATTGTCACCCGTGATCCGGAGGTGATTTTCTTCGGGGCCGGTGTCTGGATTCCGACAACCGCCGATTCGCTCATGGCCCGGTCGGGCTGGGAATCGATTCGCGCCGTCCAGGAAGGCCATGTCTACGATATCGATACCAACTGGATCGATCGACCCGGCCCGAGGTTGGTGGATGCGCTCGAACGCATGGCCCGGCTTGTCCATCCGGAGCAGTTTCAGTAGCGATGAACACCGACAGTTCGCTCGAGCCGGTCAACGCAGGCGGTTGGGCGCGCGCACGCTGGACCCCATGGGTTCTGACGGCGGCGGCGCTGATCGTTACAGCCGCGCTCAGCGCCGCCCTGGGCCCGATTTCGATTCCACTCCGGAGTGTGGTCCGCATGCTGGCGGACCGCATTCCAGGAGTGGCCGTTCTGCCGGACTGGCCGGCGAACTTCGCCACCATCCTGTACCAGATCCGGCTGCCAAACACCGTCCTGATCATGATCACCGGAATGGCGCTCGGCGGAAGCGGGGCAGCCTATCAAGGGCTGTTCCGTAATCCTTTAGCCGATCCCTACATCATCGGCGTTGCCTCCGGCGCCGGCCTGGGCGCAGTGCTGGCCATGGCCGCTCGCTGGCCAGCCGACTTGCTGGGGATGGCGGCGGTGCCGGCGGCTGCCTTTATCGGGGCGTTGGTAACCGTGGCCATCGTTTACGCGATCGCCCAGGTTGGGCGGACAACGCCGGTGACCACGCTCATCCTGGCGGGGGTAGCGTTGAGTTCATTCGCCACCGCCATGACCAGCATGATCATGTTGCTCTCAACCCAGGAACTGCACCGGGCGGTGAACTGGATGGTGGGCGGCTTCGCCCTCGGTGGATGGGAACCGGTGCTGGTCTCTCTGCCCTACCTTGGACTGGGGCTGCTGGTCCTGCTCACCCTTGGGAGGCCCCTGAACGTGCTTCAGTTCGGCGATGACCAGGCCCGGCAGCTGGGATTGAACGTCGAACGGGTCAAGCTGGTGACGGTGATCGCGGCCTCGATGGTGGCAGCGACCGCAGTCGCGTTTTCGGGCATCATCGCGTTCGTTGGGCTGATCGTCCCGCATGTCGTCCGCCTGCTGTGGGGGCCTGACCACCGCCGTCTGATCCCGCTGGCGATCCTGCTCGGGGGCAGCTTCCTGCTTGGGGCCGACATCGTCGCCCGCATGCTGCTGGCACCGCGCGAACTGCCGGTCGGCGTGGTCACTTCCGCCGTAGGCGCACCGTTCTTTCTCTGGCTGCTGCATCGGGCAAAGGGGAGGGTGCGCTTTTGGTAGGCCCGGCGTTGGTGCTGACAGGCGTGGAGGCCGGGTACAGCGATCGCCCGGTTCTGCGGGCGATCGACCTGCAAGTGCGGCCCGGCGAGGTGCTGGCGATCGTCGGGCCGAACGGGGTGGGCAAATCGACCCTGATCAAGGCCGCCTCCGGGACGCTGGCTCCGCGCCGGGGGCAGGTCAGCATCGCCGGTCAGGATCTGGCACGCATGAAGCCGGCTGAGCGTGCCCGGCGGGTCTCGGTCGTCGGGCAGGCGCTCAACCTGCCGCCAGCTTTCACCGCCCTGGACATCGTGCTGATGGGCCGCACACCCTACCTGGGCTGGCTCGAGCGGGAGGGATTCCGGGATCACGAGATCGCCCGGGAGGCGATGGAGCGCACCGAGACGGAAGTACTGGCGGATCGGCCGATCGGCCAGCTCTCCGGCGGGGAACAGCAGCGGGTACTCATTGCGCGCGCCCTGGCTCAGAAAGCTCCGATCATGCTCATGGACGAGCCGACAGCCCATCTGGACCTGCGCCACCAGGACGCCCAGTTGAAGCTGATTCGCAGGCTGGCCCGGGAGGACGATCTGGCCGTGCTGATCGCACTGCATGACCTGAACCTGGTAGCGCGTTTCGCGGATCGTGTGGCGCTGCTGTCCGCCGGGAGCGTCCACGCGGAGGGAATACCGGAAGATGTGCTCACTCCGGAGCACCTGGCTGCGGTCTACGGGATTGAGATTCATGTGATGAAGCACCCGATTCACGGAAAGCCGCTGGTTCTCACCGGACAGTGAGGGAGATTGAAGGATGCCGACGATTGAGCAGGCTCAAGCCTGGTACGCTTCAAACGATCCAGTTCATGGATTCGATCATGTGCTGCGGGTCTATCATCTGGCGGAAAGGATCGGAGCTGCGCTGGATGCTGATCTGGAGGTGCTGCGCGCTGCCGCTCTGATGCACGATGCCTCCGGTGCGCACCCAGGGGATGAACACGGCCGCGCCAGCCATGAACGTCAATCGGCAGACTTCGCGCGCGCGACCCTTGAATCCGAAGGCTGGGAAAAGGACCGGATCGAGGCTGTGATGCACTGCATTCGCGCACACCGCTATCGTGGCGAGGAACGACCGCAATCGATGGAAGCGAAAATCCTATTCGATGCAGACAAGCTCGATGTCATCGGTGCGTTTGGCGTCGCACGCACGATCGGGTACGCCGTCCAGGCCGGGCAGCCGGTTTTCGCTGCGCCCTCGGAGCAGTTCCTAGCGACGGGTGAAGAGCAGCCCGGCGAGCCGCACAGCGCGTACCACGAATACCTTTTCAAACTCCGGCGTGTCCCTGATAGGCTCTACACAACTCCGGCGCGCGACCTGGCTGCGGCGCGGGTGCAGTTGATGGTCGCATTTTTTGAGGGTCTGCGGGCAGAGGCGGCGGGCGCGGCCTGAACGGGACCCTGCGCTGCGTTGACCGTCTGGCAAGGCCCGCGTATGATGGAATGCGTGATGACCGAGAGAGCGCGTCCCCAGATCCTGCTCACCAATGACGATGGCATCCGTTCGCCCGGTCTATGGGCTGCAGCGGAGTCGTTGTCGGAGATTGGTTATGTCACCGTGGCCGCCCCGCGCGAGCAGTCTTCCGGGGCCGGACGGAGCATGCCGGTGACATCCGATGGCCGCCTGCACGAAGAGAGCGTCACCATTCGAGGCAAAACATGGAAGGTGTATGCCGTCGGCGGCACACCGGCGCAGGCCGTCCAGCATGGCATCCTTGAACTCATGCCTGACCGGCCCGATCTGGTGGTGGCGGGCATTAATTACGGTGAAAACCTGACCATCGGGGTGTCGATCTCCGGAACCGTCGGGGCTGCGCTGGAAGGTGCGGCCTTCGGCGTGCCCTCGCTGGCCATCTCACTTGAAATGCCCGATGACTACTACCTTTCGCATTCGACCGAAATTGACTTCTCGACGGCGGCCTACTTCAGCGGGTATTTTGCACGCCTGCTGCTCGATCTCGATCCGATCCCGGATGTGGATGTGCTCAAAGTGGATGTTCCGATCGATGCCGATCGAAGCACACCCTGGCGCCTGACGCGGCTATCCCGGGAGAAATACTACGTCCCCGTTCCGCCTCATCGCGTTTCACTCGAGGATCCAGGCCACCTGGACTTCAAAATCGAGATGGACAAATCGAAGCTCGAGCCTGACTCGGATGTTTATGCGATTTCCATCGATCGTGTCATCTCGGTCACCCCGCTCAGCCTCGACTTCACCTCCCGTTTAAATTTCAAAGCCCTCGAGGCATGGCTTCGAAACACAGGCAAGCACGGCTGATTCCCCGGGTTGGATTGGGTGAAATCGCGGGACCGAGCTAGCTGTTTTGGTCCCGGTCTTCGTCCAGCAGGCTGTGCAGGGTGCGCAGCTCTTCCTCGATCTGGTCGCGCTGAACCTTGGTCTGGGCGAGAAGCGCTTCGAACGCCGGGCGTTGTTCGGGTGGGACGGTTTCCACCAGCCGCTGCGCCCGGCGGATCTGGTTCTCCTTGTGGTGCAGCTTCTCCCGCAGCCGGTCGGAGTAGCCCTGTTGGAAGGCACGTTCGGGCATCGGGGAGGGGCTGCCTTCGAATTCACCGGTCATCACTTCCGCGACGGTCAGAAGCAGCTCCGAGGCCTCAATCGGTTTCTCGAGAAAACGTACCGCACCCAGGCTGAGGGCGAATTCCTTATCCTCCGGCGTGATGAAGGTGGCCGAGATGAAGATGATCGGGATGTGGCGTGTTTCTGGGTTGCTCCGCACGGCCTGGGCCAGGGCATAGCCGTCCAGGCGCGGCATCAGGATGTCGGTCAGGATCAGAACCGGGGGGTCGGTGCCGATGAGTTCGAGCGCCTCGTCCCCGTTGCGGGCCGTCATCACATCATAGCCCTTGAACTTGAGCGTAACCTCCAGCAGTTCAAGGATATGCGGGATATCTTCGACGATCAGGATCGGGCCATTCATCTTCTTGATTGTATCCAGACTCGTCGCTCATGCAACGTTTGAGGTGGAGGAACCGTTTTGATCGGAGCACCAGCTCGAGACCGTTTCGATGTGGTACGTCTGCGGAAACAGGTCGATGGGCTGCACCTGCTCGAGCTGCATTCCGCCCGCTGCGAGCCGGCGGCTGTCGCGCGCCATCGTTGCCGGGTCGCAGGAAACATACACCAGGCGTGCGGGTTGTTTCGCCAGGATTAGATCGATAACCTCGCGCCCGAGGCCGGCGCGCGGGGGATCGACCAGGATCAGATCGGGATGGGATTCGATCGCCGCCAGAGCGGCTTCGGCAGTCGCTTCGTAGAGCTCGATCCCGGCGTAGGGATCCAGGTTCACCTCGAAATCCGCACAAGCCGATGGGGACGATTCGACGGCGATCACCCGTGACCCGCGTTCGGCGAAAAACAGGCTGAAGAGTCCCACGCCGGCATACAGATCCAGCACAAGCTGGCCGGGTTCGGCCTGCGCGCAATCCATCACCCGGGTGACCAATTCCGTGACCAGCGAGGTGTTGACCTGGAAAAAGGAAGCCGGGGAAACACGAAACGATCGGTCCAGCACCTCCATCTGCAAAGTGGAATCGCCGGCCAGCACCTGCCAGCCGGACGGTGTTGACCAGATCACCGAACATCCAGCCAGCACCTCGATATCCTGCGCGGGATCCTGACGGGCGTGAAAGACGATCATCGTGTCGTCCAACGCGTCCGTGCGCACGCTTACGCGTTGGAGGCTGTCCTGCTCCTCCACCCGGATCAGCGGCCAGAGTTCATTGACTGGTGCAAGCGGCAGATGGCATTCACGCAGCTCGATGACCGCCGCGCCGCCCTGGCGGACAAGACCGAGCTTGCCGGTATCGCCGATGTGAAACTGCATCTGGTTGCGGTAGTTCCATGCTTCGGGTGACGCGATGACGTCCAGGACCGGGGGGGATTGAAAGCCGCCGATTCGCTGGAGCTGATCGACGACGATGGTTTTTTTGACTTCGAGCTGATCGCGGTACTGCAAGTGCTGGTAGTGGCAGCCCCCGCACTGACCGAAATGCGGACAGCGAGGCTGTATGCGCAATGGTGAGGGATCGAGCACCTGCAGGATTGCGGCACGAGCCCAACGCTTGTGTTCATCCCGAACACGGACCTGGACCCGTTCGCCGGGAAGGGCGAACGGGACAAAGACCATGCGGCCGGTGTCATCGCGGCCGAATGCCTCGCCGCCGTAGGCCATTCCCGTAAGGGTGAGCTCGATTTCGTTCCCCACCGCTCAGGCCTGCTGATCGGGCTGTCCGGCGATGAAATCGTCGATGATGGCCGTGAGTTTTTCGAGATCGGCCAGCGTGGTTTCCCCCATATGACCGATGCGGAAGGTCTCGTTCTTCAACCGCCCGTAGCCGTTTGCGATCGAGATTCCCTGCTCCGCAAGATGAGTCAGCAGCTCGGGGACTTGAAGTCCGTGTGTGGCCCGGATCGTTGTCACGGTCTGGGATCGGTAGCCCTGGGCGGCAAAGAGGGCGAAGTGCGTTTGAGCCCAGTCGCGTACGTATTCCGCCATGTGAATGTGGCGCTCGTAGCGCTGCTCGAGACCCTCTGCCAGCATGCGTTCGAGCTGGCGTTCCAGTGCAAAGATCAGAGAGACCGCTGGCGTGGCCGGGGTGGCGTTCTTCTCCAGATAGCGCTCAAAGAGCAGGAAATCGAAATACCAACCGCGCGCCGGGACCTCCTGCGCCCGCTCGAGGGCACGATCGCTGACAGCGGCGAACGACAGGCCGGGAGGGAGGGCAAAGCATTTCTGGGAGGATGTGAACAGCACATCGAGGCCCCAGGCATCGAAGGGGATGTTAACGCCGCCGGCCGACGATACGGCATCGACCAGGATCAGGGTGTCGGGGCTGATCGAGCGGACGGCCTCGGCGATCTCGCCGACCGGATTCTGAACACCGGTTGAGGTCTCGTTATGGACGATGGCCACGGCGTCGTAATGCTTGCCGCCGAAAGCCTCCAGCACCTGTTCGGGGCGGTTGGGCTGGCCCCACTCGCTGTCCAGCCGGTCGGCTGGCAGGCCGTTGGCCTGCGCAACGTCAAACCAGCGTTCGCCGAAGGCGCCGCAGATGCACACCAGCAGGCTTGATTGAACCACGTTGCGTACGGCAGCTTCCTGTAAACCGGTCCCGGATGAGGTCGAGATGTAAACACGGCTGGATGTGCCCATGACCGAACGAAGCATCGGCTGAATGCGGCTCATGATCTCGGTAAACGCGGGCGAGCGGTGGCCGATCATGTCCTGCGCCTGCGCTTGGCGTACGTCAGGCGCAACATCCACCGGGCCGGGAAGGAAGAGCTTCGTCATCGTTCGCAACCTCACGAAATGGATTCTGGCGCCATTCTATCAGAGATCCCGCAAGGGGGATGAATCGCGCCCCTCCATCCACCGTCGGGGTTCGCCAACGGTCCATTTCGGAGGAGATTGCAGAAAACTAAAAGATAAGTTTAATAATATTAATATTAGTCTTGACATTTATCGAAAAGATGATACTTTAATGACAGAAAATCAAAGTCGTTATGCAGGAATTCAAAGTGGAGGTCCTCGCGATGATGGGAAATGGTTATTACGAGGCTGAATTGGGCAGGATGGAACTGAAGCGGCGGATCGAGCTGGCGGACCATGTGCGCCGGCAGCTGGAGTGCCGAGGGGCTGCACCGCTGCTTAATTCACGCCTGGGAGTCTGGTTGGGCGAGCAGTTGATCTCCGCCGGCGAGGCGCTCTGCGCCCGCAGTCGAAGCGTGTCGGCGAACTCATGGCAGGCCGGCCCCAACTCGGACATGCTGCGCGGTCCGGCCATCTGAGCGCGGACGGGGATTCGATATGAGCACGATGCTGACAACATGTCCGGTTTGTGATGAGCGGTTGTCCGTCACAAGGCTGCACTGCCGTCACTGTGATACGACGATCGAGGGGCATTTCGATCTGGGCCGAATCGGCCGGTTATCACAAGAACAGCTCGAGTTTCTCGAGATATTCATCCGCTGTGAGGGCAAGCTGAGCCGGATGGAGCCGGAGCTCGATCTTTCCTATCCGACTCTTCGGGCCCGGCTGACCGATATCATCCGGACGATGGGGTTCACCGTCGGCCCCGAACCGTCCCTGATCAGCGACGAGGAGCGGCACCGGATTCTGGACGACCTCGCAAACGGAAAATTAAGTTCTGAGGAAGCCATGCGCTTGCTGGAGGGTTCCTGAACCGGGCAGCCGGTGCACGGGAGGTGAAGGATGCAGAAGGAGCGAATAGAACTGAAAGGATCACCGACGATCAAGATCGAAACGATCGGTGGTGACCTGCGGATTTCAGGTCATGATGAAACGTACCTCGAGGTTCAGGCGCCCGATTCGGGTGGTTTGAATGTGACCGAATCAAAGGGCGGCGCGGAAATCGTCTGCCGCCTGGGCTGCCTGGTCTTCATGCCGCGCGGCGGCCAGATTCAAGCCGGAGAAGTCGGGGGCGACTGCCGCATCACCGATGTGGAGGGCGAGGTCCTGCTGCGCACCATCGGCGGCGACCTGAGCCTGCGCCGGGTGGGAAAGGCCTCCTTTGAGCTGGTGGGCGGCGATATGCAAGCCCGGCGCCTGATGAGTGATCTGACAGTTGATCAGATCGGCGGTGATGCCGTCATCCAGGAGGCTGCAGGTGATGTACATCTACGGACCGTCGGCGGCGATGTGCTGCTGGGCAATGTCAAGGGAGCTGTCGATGTCTCATGCGGCGGCGATGCCATGGTGAGCTTCGAACCGACCTCCAGCAAGGACTCCAAGGTGCAGGCGGGCGGCGATCTCGACTGCCGGATCGATCCAAAGGCGTCTGTCAAAGTGCGGGTTCAGGCTGGCGGTGACCGCGAGGTCGGGCCGGGCTTTACGCGTCAGGAAGACGGCACGACCTTCCTGCTGGGAGAGGGCGAAATGGAGCTCGATCTCACTGCCGGCGGCGACCTGCTGCTGCGGGTGCTCGGGGATCGCCAGGCACACGGCACGTTCGATTTTGCTGACATGTTGAGCGACATGGAATCCGAGTTAGCTGATATGGAGACCAAGATGGAATCGATGGCTGTGCCGCTCGATTTCGCTGTCCAGGAGAAAGTTCGCCGGGCGGTACGCAACGCGCGCCGATCTGCTCGTAAAGCCCGGAGTCACCATTTCAAGATCGAAGCCGAGATCGACCCTCTTAAGGGCATCACATTCCAATCTCCGGGCTGGGCCGGGTTTGGTGAATCCCGCCAGGAACCGACAGAGGAAGAACGGCACCAGATCCTGCGCATGGTCGAGCAGGGCAAGATCTCCGTCGATGAGGCCGAAGCGCTCCTGGAAGCGCTGGAGGGCGATTCTTGACCGCTGCGGTAAGCACGTCTTCGCCCCCGCGGGGTCATGGCCTGCGGCCTTTCAACGCCCGCCGTGATATGGGTGCGTTGGCGGATTTAATCGAAACCGCCTTTGCCCAACAACTTGATTCCGCCGGGCGTCAGATGGTGGCCGGGATGCGCATTCTATCCCGTCTGGGCTGGTTGGGCTGGCTGCTCAGCCGCTGGTTGCTGCCGCCGGCCGCAAACCCGATCGGCTATGTCTGGGAGGAAGAGGGCCGGGTGGTAGGCAATGCCAGCCTGATGCCGGTGCGGAACTATGAACGGCGCTGGGTGATTGCGAATGTCGCTGTCCAGGAAGGCTTCCGCCGGCGCGGGATTGCCGGTCAACTCGTCGAGGCTGCCATTGCAGCCGCGCGCGAGCGGGCTGCCCGGCAGGTCATCTTGCAGGTCGATCGCGAGAACCAGGCCGCCCGGGACCTGTACCATCGCTACGGCTTCCAAACCCTTGCGGATCGCACGACATGGGTCCGGCCGCACGGGCTGGCGCCGATGCCAGCCGTGGATACGGCCCACGCCCGCCCTCGTGAACCCGGAGAATGGCACGAGCAGTTCGCGCTGGCGCGTCGGCTTCACCCGGAGGGCTTGATCTGGCCATTCCCGACCGTTGCGAGCCTCTTCCGGCCTCGCGCCATGGCAGGGTGGCCTGCTTTGAATCCCCAATCCCACTGGGTCTGGCGGACGGAAGGCCGCATCCAGGGCAGCCTCTCGCTGCGGCCGGGCATTGAGCCCGGGCTTCAGCGGCTTGTCCTGGTGGTGGAACCCGCTTTCCGGGATCAAGCCGAAGGCGCATTGCTGGACTGCGTTCTGGAAAAACCCGTCTCCCGACGGATGGCCTATGTCCTGGATTATGAAACCGGATGTGGGGAAACGATCCTGCGGGAGCGCGGATTCGAACCGCGGCGGGGGCTGCTGTGGATGGGGTTGGATCTTGCGCCGCAGGAGGCAATTCGGGAGAGTTCGGCATGATTCGAAGGCGTATGGCGGCCGCGCGGGAGCTGATGGATGAATACCCACGCCCCTTCTGGTACCTGATGGGAGCATCGTTCATCGATGCCCTGGGCGGGGCGTTGCTCTTCCCGTTTTTCACTCTTTATGTGACGGCGAAATTTAATGTCGGCCTGGCGGAAGTCGGTTTGATGTTCGGCGGATTGATGGTTGCGAACGTGATCGGCAGCGCGCTGGGCGGCGGCCTGGCCGATCGGTTTGGCCGCAAATGGATGATCATCTTTGGTTTGATCAGCAGCGCAATCACAGTTCTTGCCCTGGGGTTGATCACCCGGATTGAAGTCTTCGTTGCGTTCGCGCTGGTCACCGGTTTGACCGGCAACATCGGTGGGCCGGCACGGAGCGCAATGGTTGCCGACCTGCTTCCGGAAGAAAAACGCGCCGGTGGTTTTGGCCTGCACCGCGTGATCCACAATCTGGCCTACGTCATCGGACCGGCAGTGGGCGGTTTGATTGCGGCGCGCTCCTATCTTTCTCTTTTTATCACCGACACCATCGCCAGCCTGATTACGGCTGGATTGGTCTACCTCTTGCTGGCCGAGACCCGGCCGGAAGCCGCGCAAGGCGTCCCCCAGGAGTCGACGGTTCAGACCTTTCGCGATTACAGCAAGGTCCTCTTCGATCGTTTCTACATGATCTTTCTGCTTGCCACAGCCCTGATGGTGCTGGTGTACACGCAGATGCAGGGGCCGCTGGCGGTGTTCCTGCGTGATGTGCACGGCGTGGGGGAACAGCGCTGGGGTTACATCCTCAGTCTGAACGCCGGCATGGTGGTGCTGTTGCAGTTCTGGATCACACGCCGCGTGGAAGGTCTACCGTCATTCCTGACGCTGTCCCTGGGTACGCTCTTCTATGTCGTCGGTTTTGGGATGTACGGGTATGTCGACAGCTACGCCTTCTTCCTGCTGGCGATGGCGATTATCACCATCGGCGAGATGCTCACCGCCCCGGTTGGCAATGCCCTCGCGGCAAGCCTGGCGCCGGAACAAATGCGCGGCCGCTATCTGGCCGTATACGGATTTGCCTGGATCATCCCGGGCGCAGTGGGGATGTACTTTTCGGGTCTGATCATGGACAACCTGGACCCACGCTGGATCTGGTACGCGGCAGCGATTGTGGGCGTCGTGGCTACGGCGATGTTCTATGGCATGCACCTCTCGGAACGGCGCCAGGTGCAGCTGCAGGCCAAACCGCTCGAATCGAGCGTGGACTGATGAAGAAGGGTGGGAGCGCGGAATGATGCGGAATCGCAACTTCATCCTGCTCTGGTTGGCTCAGTGGATTTCCGCTGCTGGCGACACCTTCAGTTTCCTGGCGCTGGCGGTGCGCATTGACAGCATCTATCCCGATGCCGGCCAATCCGCCAGGGCGCTCGGCGCGGTGTTGATCGCCTATGCGCTGCCGGTCCTGCTCCTGGGCATCTTCGCCGGCACGATAGTCGATCGTCAGGATCGCAAGTGGGTGATGGTGGTATCCGATCTCGCCCGGGCTTTGCTCGCTCCGGGGTACTTGCTGCTGCGGACCTCGGCCGATCTGCCGCTGGCGATGGGGTTTGCATTTGCCCTGGCAACCTTCAGCGTATTCTTCTATCCGGCGCGAACGGCGCTGCTGCCCTCCATTGTCGGTGAAGATGAATTGATGTCTGCCAATGGCTGGATGCAGGTCGGAGGGACGATCGCTCGGCTTTCCGGTCCGATCCTGGCGGGGTTTGTCGTCGGACGCTGGGGCACCGATATCGCGTTCTGGGTCGACTCGGGCAGCTTTCTCGTATCGGCACTGCTCGTGATTGGAATCGTCGGTGTCACGACACGCGTGTTCGAGTCGCAGCAGGGGTCTGTGACCACCTGGCGCTCCCTGAAAGAAGGCATACGTTTCATTTTGAACAGCCGCTTGCTGCAGGGGATCACACTCGGCATCGCCCTGGCGATGCTAGGGATCGGCGCGATAAATGTGCTCTTTGTTCCCTTCCTGCGGGATGCCTTCGGTGTCTCTCCGGAAGCGCTGGGCGGCGTGCAGACCGCCCAGGGAGCCGGTATGCTGGTCGGGGGATTGATCCTGGGAGGCCTGGGGAAGCTGCTCAAGCCGCGCACGGTCGCCATCATTTCGATGATGCTGCTGGCCCTCGGAACCGTGTTGTTCGGCGCTGCACCGGGTTATACTGCAGCGCTGTTGATCATTCCGTTGGTTGGATTCTCGCTGCCCCCCTTGAACGCGTCGCTGCAAACACTGCTGCAGCGCAATATTCCGGGAGAAATGCTTGGCCGGGCCGGATCCGTGATGGATATGGCGATTTCCCTGGCGAATGTGATTTCCATGGGACTGGCCGGGTACCTGGGCGCGGCGATCGGGTTGAGACACTCATTCTATGCCGGTGGGGCCTTTGTTTTCTTCGGGGCGGTGGCCATGGCCCTGATGCTGCCGACGCTGAAGAGCGAACGGGAGACCTTGCAGCCCATAGCCGAGATCCCGGACGTCGCCCCGGCCGATTGAAGTGTTCGTGACAGGAGCATGAGGATACACACATGATGGCAGAACAAGATGCAATGGATATTCTGCGGCGGGTTGAAAGCGGCGAACTCGATGCCGATACAGCCGCGGACATGCTGGAAAGGAAACCTGCTCCCGAGATGGTCGAGCGGGCAAACGAGATCCCGAACCGGTGGAGCGGATGGTGGCTGATTCCGTTCGCGATTACATTGATCGTGATCGCGGCTGGAATCAGCCTGGGACAGCTGGGTGGTTGGTGGTGGCTGCTCGCCGGGCCGCTGCTGCTGGTCGGTGGTCTCGTGCTGATCCTGCTGCTGGCTTCTCTCGGATCTCCCTGGGTTCATATTCGTGTCCATACCGGTCAGGATAGCTGGCCGCGCCGGATCGCGATCAGCCTGCCGCTGCCGCTGCGCCTGACTGCCTGGGGCTTGCGGATGTTCGGTGTCCACATCCCGGGCCTGGAACAAACCTCGTTGGACGAACTGCTCCTGGCGCTCGGGGAAGGGCTTTCCGGTGGGGAGCCGATTCAAATTGAAGTTGACGAAGGTGAATCTGGCGAACGAGTCCAGGTTTATCTTGGATGAGTAAGGAGGCTTGATGCCATGTCCAGTGAAGAGCGATTGAAGATCCTTAAGATGATCGAGGACGGAAAGATTACAGCTGAAGAGGGCACACGGCTGCTGGGGGCGCTCAACAAGCAGAAGCAGCGCCGGGAGGAAGGCCTGACGGAGGGCACCCCGCGCTGGTTGAGGGTGCGTGTGCTCGATCTGCACAGCGGCAAGGAATCGGTCCGGGTCAACCTGCCCATCAGCCTGGTGAATGTCGGGATGAAGATGGGCGCACGCTTCATTCCCGACGCCGAACAAGAAACCGTGATGGAGGACCTGGCGCAGGCGCTCAACCAGGGCATGACAGGGAAGATCGTCGACATCATCGATGAGGAAGAGGGTCAGCGAGTCGAGATATTTGTCGAATGAAGGGATCGGTTCTGAAATTCATGTACCCTGGAGAGTGGGGTGCCCGGTGCTTGAACGATATGTTATGATGCGAGCGGGAGGGTAGATGAACAGACTCATTATTCGCCTGGCAATCAACGCCATTGCACTCTATGTCGCCGTGGGCACCGGCTGGATTTCCGGCATCGCCGCCGAGTCGACACAATGGTGGGCTTATCTGGTTATGGCGGTTGTTTTCACCCTGGTGAACGCGCTGCTCAAGCCGATCCTGAAGCTGCTTACCTGCCCGTTGATTCTGCTCACGCTCGGCCTCTTTTCGCTCATCATCAACACGCTGCTTTTCTGGCTGACGGGCGCACTGGGCAGCCTGATTGGAAGCGGATTTGGTTTCAAAGTGGAAACTTTCTGGGCTGCGCTGCTTGGCGCACTGCTGGTCAGCATTGTCAATGCCGGTTTGACCCTAATTTTCCGTGAGGAGCTGCGCGGCGCAGGCTGATTCCCGTCCTGTTCGTCCCCGTTTCCTCCACCTCGCGCCAGTCCGCTGGCGCGTTTGCTTTTCGCATGCGACGGATCAAAGCTTCAATTCTGACCGGTTCCGCCCGGCGATCTGCGAACATCCGTTCGGATATTGGGGCGCGAGGAACTTATGTCATGGTGATTCCGCATGCCGGCCTATGCTATACTCGATCAACTCGAAGGCCCTGGCGTATGTTACAGCCCTGAAGCCGGGCGGTTTTGGCATTCAAGGAGATCGATCATCCTGTGACCGAGCGCACCCAGGCGTCGCTCGACCTGCTCTACTCCATCAGCCGGGAGCTGACGGAGCAGCTGGACCTGCGGGAACTGTTGCAGCGCATCCTGCAGCTCACACTGCAGGCTGTCGGCGCGCCGGCGGGCAGCATCCTGGTACTGGACGAACGCGGCGAGGCAACCGAGGGCGCTATCGCCTACGGCGGCAAAGTCCACGACCACTCGACGGAGCAGCTGCGCGACACCTATGAGCACGGTCTGGCGGGCTGGGTGGTGGAGAACCGCCAGGCGGCTTTGGTGGAAAGTACGCGCGAGGATTCGCGCTGGCTGCAGAAACCGGGAGAAGAGGACGAGGGCGAATCACGCTCCGCCATCTGTGTCCCGCTGCAGGCCCGCGAGCGCATTGTTGGGGTCCTGACGCTGGTGCGTCCGCACACCGGGCGCTTCACCCCGGAAGACCTGGCGCTGGCGACCGCCATCGCCGACCAGGCCGGCATTGCGGTCAGCAATGCGCATCTCTTCCGATCGGAGCAGGACCGCCGCAAGTTATCCTCAACCCTGCAGGAAATCGCCCGGACGATCAGTTCGACGTTGGATCCGCAGATCGTCTTCTACCAGGTGCTCGAACAGCTTGAACGAGTAGTGGAATTTGACAGCGCCAGCATCTTCTTGGTGGAAGATGGCCATCTGCGGCCGGTTGCGGCACGCGGTTTCCAGGCTCAGCAGGTCGTGCTCGATTTCTCGCTGCCCATCGACGAGGGGGTGCTCGGCATGCAGGTCTTGAGGACCGGGCAGCCGATGGTGATCAAAGATGTGCAAGAGGAGCCGACCTGGCTGCGGCACCAGGAACTGCCCGAGGCGGATCGGATTCACGGCTGGATCGGCGCGCCGCTGATCGTTCGCGAATGTGTGGTGGGTTTGCTGAATGTCGACAGCTATCATGTCGGCGCGTATGGCCAGGCAGAGGTGGAAGTCGTTTCAACCTTCGCCGACCAGGCTGCGACCGCCGTCGCCAATGCACAGCTGTATGGCGAACTGCAGCGGCGAGTCCAATCGCTGGTCGCGCTGGCCGACACCGCCCGTGCGATTACGGCCAGCCTCGATCTGGAAGAAGTCCTGCAGCGGATCACCGAGCGTACGAAAGACAGCCTGGCGGTCGAAGCCGCCTCGCTGGCGCTGCTCGATGAGGAGAGCGACGAAATCGTCTTCCGTGTGGCGAGCGGAAGGACCGCTGAACAGATCGTTGGGACCCGCCTGAAGCGGGGCATGGGCATGGCAGGCTGGGTGCTCGATCACGACGAGCCGGTCTTCTCCACCGATGTTCAATTGGATGAGCGCTTCTACCCTGAGATCGACCAGCGCCTGGGGTTTGAAACCCGCGTGATGGCCTGTGTCCCCATCCAGGTTCAGTCACGAACGATCGGTGTGCTGGAGGCGATCAACCCGCTGCGCGGCTCACTGTCCAGTGATCAGATCGAGCTCCTGACGGGAATCGCCGATCTGGCGGGCACCGCCATTGTCCATGCACAGCTCTTCAAGGAAACCCGGGCTGCGCGACAACGCTATGCCAGCCTGTTCGAAGACAGCATCGACAGCATTCTCATCACGGACCTGGACGGCCGAATTAACGACGCCAATATTCGCGCCGAGGCGTTTCTCGGCCAGTCACGCGAGACGCTGCTGGGTACATCGATCCTGGATCTGCACGCCGAGCCTGCCCAACAGCTTCCGACATCACTCAGCTCGATCGAACCCGGTCAGACCATAAATTATGACAGCCGTTTCACACACAGCGGCGGGCAGGTCCTGCCGGTTGAAGTGCACGTGAAGCGGATTGATCTGGGCCCCGGCTCATTCATGCAGTGGATCCTGCGGGACATCTCGGAGCGGCTCGAGCTGGCTGAACTCCGTACCGATTTGACCTCGATGATCTTTCACGACTTGCGCTCTCCCCTGGGTAATATCATCTCAAGCTTGGAAGTCCTGACCGCCGCGCTGGGCGACCAGGACGAGACAATTCAATCGGTGCTTTCGATCGCCGCCCGTTCGAGCCGACGGGCCTCACGATTGGTGGAATCGCTCCTTGACCTCAACCGGTTGGAAGCAGACAAGGCCGTGCTGAACTTGACCCGTGCTTCGATGAGCGCGTTGATCGCCGAGTCGGTGGAGGAAGTTCACCCGACGGCCGAGGCACGCGGGCAGCTGCTCCGCATGAATCTGCAGCCGGGCCTTCCCACGGTGGAGATGGACGTCGATATGATCCGCAGGGTGCTGATCAACCTGCTCGAGAATGCGATTAAATACACACGCAGCGGCGATTGGATCGCAGTCTCCGCCAGCCAGGACAATGGCCTGATGGTCGTATCGGTAGAGGACAGCGGCCCTGGAATTTCCGCCAAAGACAGCGAGCGGATCTTCCAGAAATTCACGCGGCTGCAGCGGGAAGGCCGCTCAAAGGGGCTCGGCCTGGGCCTGGCCTTCTGCCGCCTGGCAGTTGAGGCACACGGCGGTAAAATCTGGGTCGAAAGCGAAGAGGGCAAGGGTTCGACCTTCACCTTTACACTCCCCCTCTAGGCGAACCCGGAGGATCTGCACAGGAGCAGGAATGCGAAAACTTGCGACGGGTGTGTACTACGAGTCCAGGTACGCCGGCGTGGATGTGGGTATGGTCGTCAAAGAGGACGACCTTTTTCTCGTCGATTGCCCGCTGCGGATCGAGGATTCGAAGGAGTGGTTGAGCACGGTCAGCGAGCGCGGCGTGGTGCGCTATTTGGCACTGCTCGATGCTCACCCCGATCGTGTTCTTGGCTCGCGTACCTTCGATGTCCCTTTGCTGGCCCATGATCATGCGCTGGCCGAGATACGCGAGTGGTCGGATACCTTCAAGGGGAACCAGCACCCCATCGGCGCCGAAGCGGACCGTCTCAAGCGTGTGACGGGGATCCACCGATCGGTGCCTGATCTGAGTTTCAGCAAATCGGCGCATGTCAATCTCAAGGGACTCGAGATCCAGCTTGAGCATCATCCCGGGCCCCAGGCGGGATCGATCTGGGTTCTCATTCCCTCCGCCGGCGTTGTCTTCGTCGGTGATTGTGTCACCTTGAGCGAGCCGCCGTACCTCGGTGCCGCTGATCTGACGGCATGGCAGAAATGCCTGGACCGTCTCCGTGAAAGCTCGATGGAATCCTTTACCGTGGTTTCTGCCTACGGCGGCCCGCTGGAGCGCGAGCATATCAATTCCATGGCGCGCTTCCTCCGAAAGGTCGAAGTCCGGGTGGGGAAACTTGAAGAAGATCCGGATCCTGAAGCGAGCGCCGATCGCTATGCTGCCGAACTGCTGGAGGATTTTCCGGGTCAGCCCACGCGCTCGGACATGTTTCATTTGCGGTTGAAAATGGGTCTGCTGGACCTCTTCGAGCACATCAAGGCAGGTGAAGCATGAGCACTCCGGCCGCGTCCCATGCTCGAAACGCGAAGCGTCAGGAGCGAGATGTCCAACCGATGATCGAAATCGTCCGCGCCGGGTTGGTCGAATCCTCGCACATCGTTTCCCTCGCCGTTTCCGATGTAAATGGAAAGCTGGCAGCTTCCTGGGGCGATCCCGAGCTGCGTACTTTTCTGCGTTCCTCCGCCAAACCCTTTCAAGCTCTGCCGACCGTTGCTGAAGGCGCGGCGGATACAGCCGGTTTTTCTGAGATCGAACTTGCGCTGATGTGTGCCTCCCATGCTGGCACTGACCGTCATGCAGAACTCGCAGCCGGCATGCTGGCGAAGATCGGATGTACAGCGGCAAATCTGAAGTGTGGAATCCACACTCCCTATGATGCGCCAACCGCCGAAGCGTTGATCCGGCACGGGTCCGCGCCGGACACGCTTCGCAACAACTGCTCCGGCAAACACAGCGGGATGCTCGCGCTGGCCCAGCACCTCGGCGCTCCATTGGAGACCTATCTTGAGCTGGATCATCCCGTCCAGCAGCTGATCCTCAAGTATTTCACGCTCATGACAGATCTGCCCCTGAACGATATCGTCATAGGGACGGATGGGTGTTCCGCGCCTAATTTCGCCATCCCGCTTCGCCTCGCAGCAATGGCCTATGCCAGGCTGGTGGACCCGTCGGATTTGGATGAGCCCGTTGCGACAGCCGCCCGGCGGTTGGTGGCGGCGATGACGGCATACCCGGAGGTCGTGTCCGGCGCCGGTCGTTTCGATACCGAATTGATGAGGGTGACGTCCGGCCGCTTGCTTTCCAAGGGCGGGGCAGAGGGCTACCAGTGCATCGGAATTCCGGCCGGGTCACTCGGACACGAACACCCCGCGTTCGGGCTGGCGCTGAAGGTGCTCGATGGGGATCTCGGCCACCGGGCTGGTTCGGCCGCCACCCTGCAGGTTCTCCATGAACTGGGCGCCATTTCACCCGATGAGCGAGCGGCGCTGTCCGCGTTCGACGCGCGGGAGCTGCAGAACCTGGCCGGGCTGCCGACCGGAGCATTACGCATTTCGGCTTCCTTCGGGCTTGAACGATTCCGCGATGAGCTTCGAGAGCGCTGATCTTCGTGCGCTGGTGAAATCCCTGATTGGCATCCAGCTGACGTCACGGCAGCTGGATGCCTTCGGCTGGTATGCCCGCGAGCTGGTGGCTTGGAATGAGAAGGTCAACCTGACCGCGATCACCGACCCTGCTCAAGTCGAGATCAAGCATTTCCTCGATTCGATTTCCTGCCTGCTGGTCGACCCCTTCCGCCCGCCGGCGCGCGTGATCGATGTCGGCAGCGGGGCGGGCTTTCCGGGACTTCCACTGCGGATTCTCTTTCCTGGTTTCCAGCTCACGCTGGTCGAATCGATCGGCAAGAAAGTGGAGTTCTGCCGTCATGTCGTGGAGAGCCTGGCGCTGGAGGGCGTGGAGGTGGTCAACGCCCGGGCGGAAGAACTGGGTCAGGATCCAGCGCATCGAGGGCAGTACGATTGGGGGCTGGCCAGGGCTGTCGCTGCATTGCCGACCCTGCTGGAGTACGTCATACCGTTCTTGAAATTGGGCGGGCACGCGATTCTTCAAAAAGGGGATGCCGGCCCGTCCGAGGTGCATGACTCGACGGCCGCGCTGAAATTACTCGGCGCCGAAGTGGAGGCCTTGATCCCGGTTGAACTGCCGCGCGTTCCCGAGACACGCCATCTGGTGCTTGTCCGTAAATGCGCCGCCACGCCCATGAAATACCCGCGGCGGGTGGGTGTGCCCTTGAAGCGCCCGCTTGCGTAGGGTCGAATTTTCCCCGAAACGGGTCAGGCTATTCGGGCGAGGCCGGGTCGGCCGGCTGCAGGGTGCCGGCCACGATGTGCCAGATTGAAGCCCCCTTGCGGAAGTCTGCGTTGAACATGCTCAGATCGGCAGCCGTCAGCAGCGCCTGCCGTACCTCCTTGATGCGGTTTTGAAGATCTTCCCGGCGCTGCAGGTCCAATTCAGCCAGCACTTCATCCAACAGAAGGATGGGCCAATCCCCCGTGCGTTCGCGCAGCCAGTTGACTTCCGCCAGCTTCACACTCAACATCGCGGTGCGGTTCTGGCCGCGTGAGCCGTACAGGCGCAGGTCGATTCCGTTTGCCAGCAGGCGCAGGTCATCCCGGTGCGGGCCGATGACCGTGACGCCGCGCGCAAGCTCTTCCCGACGCAGGGAGTGCAGAGCAGCCTGCATCCCGGTTCGTATCTCCTCCCTGCTGATGCCCGTGCGGTCGATTGTTCCCTCCAGCGGCAGGCCTAATTGGCCATCGGACGGCGCGGCCGGGTCGTAGGCTGGCTGGTAATCAAGCTGGAGCGTTTCCCTGCCCTGGCTCAAGTCTGCATGAATGCGGGATGCAGCCTGGTTGAGTTCTCCCAGAGCCAGCGCCCGGCCGCGAATCAGCGTCGCTCCGTGTTCGCAAAGCTGTTCGTCCCAGAATTCGAGCTGGCCGTTCGCGGCACGGTATTCCTGAAGCTGCTTGAGCAGTGCATTGCGCTGTGAGAGTACCTTGCCGTATTCCGCCAGCGCCTCGCCGTAGGTCGGATCAGCCTGGGAGAGGCTCGAATCGAGGAACCGGCGACGGTTGCCGGGCGATCCCTCTATGATCTCCATGTCACGCGGCAGGAACATGACCGCATTGAAGGTGTGCGCAAGATCGCGCACCCGGCGGGTAAGCCCGTTGATGAGCACTTCTTTCCGCAGCCGGTCGTGGTTATTGGCAGGGCTTTTCTCCACCGCAAGGCGAATTTCAATTCGCTGGAGTCGGCCGTGCGCTTCGACTTCTGCTGCGAGACGGGCGAATGGTTGGGCATCTTCGAGGGAGAGGAAGTTGATCAACTGCCGGTCGCTGGTGGCGTAGAAGGGACTGGCACCGGTCAGATAGAAGATCGCTTCCAGCAAGCTGGTTTTGCCCTGGGCGTTATCGCCGACGAGGATGGTGGTACCGGGTGGGATGTCGGTCTCGAGCCGGATGAAATTCCGGAAATTCGTCAGCGATAAATGCTTGAGAAGCATGTCGGGGTGGATTGTAGCATACGTGCAGGCGCAGCGTCCGCTGCCCCCGTTTAGCGTTCGTCCCGATTGTTTCTGTGCCGTTCAGGCATCACGCCGCCGCCGGGGTGTTTTCCTGATCAGCTTCGATCCGCCAGATCTCGCGGGCACGATCGATGTAGAGAATCCCATCCAGGTGGTCGATTTCGTGCTGGAAGATCCGTGCCAGCCAGCCCTTGGCCTTCAGCTTGAAATCATGCCCGTGACGGTCGAGTCCTTTGATGGTCACGCGCTCGGCGCGCTCGACCTCGCCGAAGTAGCCCGGAAGGGAGAGGCAGGCTTCGTTGCCGAGAACCGTCTCGCGGGACATACGCTTGATTTCCGGGTTCACGACCACATACAGTTTTGGCGGCTTTGGGGGTGTATCCGTTTCCGAATCGTCTTCGCTGCCCTCGGCGTATTCAACAATGATCACGCGCTGTCCGACATCCACCTGCGGTGCGGCCAGCCCCACTCCGGGCGCGTCTCGCAGTGTTTCGATCATGTCGTCGATCAGCTGCTGAAGGTCAGGCGTGAACGCCCGCACCGCACGGGCTTTGGCACGCAGGGTAGGATTCGGAGGTGTCACAATGTTACGAATTGCCATCGTCATTCACCAGGTTCTGTGGATTCCCCTCGGAATCCTGTTTTGAATATCGTTCATGATAAATATCAATTAATTCTACCATCTCGTTCTGGCGGCGTGCTCGCTCCCGCTCGGCCCGCGCATGGAGCAGTGTCTCCTGGGCATGGACGATGTCCTGCTGCACCTGAACCGGATCCAAGACGCCCTCGAAGGTGAATTGGGAGGTGCCGACATTGGCGATGACGTCGCCATAATTCAGCAGGATGCCGAGCAGGCCTTTGCGGTCGACTTCGGTTCCCAGAATGTTTTCAAGCGGGGCCACCTTGCGTTCTTCCCGCCCGAGCGGCTTCTTGTAGATGTCGAGAATTTGCTGGCTGGAGATCTGGTAGATGTCGTTAGCCCAGTCGATGTAGCGGTAAAGCCACCACAGGCTGAAGGACGCCAGGGCGAACAGGCCGGCGGCGAGCATCGCCGGCAGGCTGAGGATCGTAACGAGTCCGCCAAGCCGGGCTCCGATCAAGCCGATCGTGAAGAGGATGGCGGCTGACGGCAGGGCGATCACCCGCAGCAGCACGGCCCAGTGCTTGCGGTAGGTTATCACGCCGCCCGACTCGAATCGAACTTGAAAGCCCCAATGATCCAGTCCTTCTTCCGATTCAGGCTCGGTGTCTGGAGCGAAATCGGCCGCGGTCTCCTCGTCCGTTTCGGTTGGTTCGGCTGCCAGTCGCTGCTGGAGCGCTTCGACCAGGGAGCTGCGATCCGCCTGGTCTTTCAAAGCTTGCATGCGGCGCCAGAGTTCCTCGATCAGTGCGGCCAGCACCTGTGGATGGTTGACGTTGCGGAAGGTGAGCTTGCCGGTGTAGGTGCGAATGACCACATCGCCATATCCCAGCATGCGCGTGGTGACATCCGTGCTGACGGTGGCCGAGAGCACGGTGTGCAGCGGCGCTTCCCGCCGGCTGTCATAGATTCCGATCACTTTTTCAATCCACACGGCCCTGCGATCGGTTACGAGGAAGAAATCGTTTCTCCAGTCCATGTACTGCCAGCCCGCATACAGCAGGCCCGCCAGGCCGGCACCGGCGCCGAGCCAGGAAATCAAGTTCGAGGCGCTGCTCACACCGAAGAAGAGCAGCAGCAGGCTGGCTGCAATCAGGAGCAGGGGTACGGTCAGTCGCTGGTAGAGGATGAAATTGTGCCGTCGGGTGATGGCGTAGACAACCTCGCCCGGGCGCAGCCAGTCGAGCCGCATCGAGGCGGCCAGCTTTTCCCCCGCGGCCAGGAACTGGAAGGCGGCCAGTGCCTGGGGTTGATCCTTGAGAAAGGATGTCAGCGGCTCTCGTGCCCAGCAAAGGGCGGTCGTTTCTTCCACAGCTCGGGCTGTCGCCGAATAGGGTTGGCGGAAAACCAGCTCCTGAGCCCCCAGCATGTCCGGAGGGAGCCGCTCGCCATGGTCGATCTGCTTGTCTTCGGGACCGTACTGGATGATGGAAACCCTGCCGCTGAGAAGCAGGAACAGGCAGTCGGGACGCCCCCCCTGTTCGTAGATCACCTCACCGGGAGCGTACTTTTGCAGTGGGAGGGTGGGCGCCAATTCAAGCAGGATCTGCTCATCGAGCCCATACAGGAATGGAACTCTGCGCAGCAGGTCGACGGTGCGTGATCCGGCCATGGCTCGATTGTAGCATGCGCCGGGGTCCTGCGCGGGCGGTATGCTATAATCGCCGCGCATTGGAGATGCCTTTGGCAAAATCATCCTCCGCTCGAAAGAAAAGCAGGTCCAGCTCGCGCTCCACGCGCAGGGGAAAAAGCACGTCCCAGCGGACGGGTAAGGTTGGACCGGCCTTGAGTTCCTGGCTCACACCCCAACGCAAGAAAGACATCACCGGGCTGCTTCTCATCGCGCTCGGGGTCTTCACGATCATCAGCCTCTTCGGCACGCGCCAGGGCCTGCTCGGCAGTGCCTGGTTGAACGTGCTCGGCTGGTCTTTCGGCTGGGGACTCTATCTGGTGCCGCTGGCGATGATCGGTATCGGCGTGGGGCTGCTATTGCGTAATATGACCGATCGGCTGCCGCGCCCTGAACCGGAGCAATTGCTGGGCGTGACGATGCTCTTCCTCCTGCTGCTGGTTGTGATGCATGCCCTGACCGGTGCCCGCACCTTCGACCAGGCCTTGACGGTCGCCAGGCAGAACCGGGGGGGAGGGATTCTGGGCGGGGTCCTGTTGGCGTTGATCACGCGCGCACTCGGGACGGGTGGCAGTCTGGTCCTGCTGGGAGCATGGCTGCTGCTGGGCATCACGTTCACGTTCGGGGTTTCGCTGCCGGAAATGCTCGCGGCCTTCGGCCGAGCCGGCGGCTGGCTTGCAGCCCAGGTCAGGGCGGTGTGGCCGGATTCGCACCCGGAATCCGCAGAGTGGCCGAAGGCCGTTCCGCCGTCCTTGAATGCCCGCACCACACCAGCGCAGGAGGCCGCTCCTGCTCCAACCGCCAGCGCCGTCTCCACGGCTCCGGATGAATTTCAAGCGCAGGATGCCGAAGCAACCCGCCCGGTATGGCCGATGCCGGCTCTGGAATCGATCCTGGAGCCGGGTGCCAGCGGCAGGGCCGATGAAACCTTCGACCGGGAGCGGGCGAAATTGATTGAGGAAACGCTGCAGGCATTCGGCGCGCCGGCGCGGGTGGTAGAGATCAATCGCGGACCGGTTATCACCCAGTTTGGAGTCGAGCCCGATTTTATCGATGGCCGGGGTGGGCGGCGGACGAAGGTCAAGGTCAGTAAAATCTCAGCCCTGGCCGATGATCTTGCACTGGCCCTGGCGGCGCCTTCGATCCGGATTGAAGCCCCGGTGCCGGGCAAGGGCTACGTAGGCATCGAAGTACCGAACACCGAGGTCTCGCTGGTTGCGCTGCGCGATGTGATGGAGGCGGAGCGGTTCCAGCGCATGCGCTCCCGCCTGCGGCTGGCGCTGGGCAAGAATGTCTCCGGCGGACCGGTGGCGGCCGACCTCGGAGCCATGCCGCACCTGCTGATCGCGGGCACGACCGGTTCCGGTAAATCGGTCTGTGTGAACGCCATCGTATCCTGCCTGCTGTTACAGAATTCGCCGGAAGATTTGAAATTCGTGATGGTCGATCCCAAACGGGTCGAACTGACAACCTTCAACGGTATTCCGCACCTGCTGGCCCCGGTCGTGGTGGATCTGGAGCGGGTCGTTCCCGCGCTGCAGTGGGTCTCACGGGAGATGGATCGCCGCTACCACCTGTTTGCCAAGGAGGGGGTGCGCAACATCGGTGATTTCAACCAGCGCTCGCAGCATCTCGGACGCGCTCCGATGCACTACATCGTGGTGGTGATCGACGAGCTGGCTGACCTGATGATGCTAGCGCCCGATGAAACCGAGCGTGTCATCACCCGGCTGGCGCAGCTGGCGCGTGCCACCGGCATTCACCTTGTCATCGCCACCCAGCGGCCATCCGTGGATGTCGTGACGGGGTTGATCAAGGCCAATTTTCCGGCACGCATCGCATTTGCCGTCGCCTCTTCGGTCGACAGCCGGGTCATTCTCGATCAACCAGGCGCCGAACGCCTGCTTGGACGGGGCGATATGCTCTTTCAGGCACCGGATGCACCGGCACCGATTCGCATGCAGGGAGCCTATGTCAGCGAAGCTGAACTCTCGCGGCTGGTGCGATTCTGGGTGACGGCCGGGCTGGGAGGTGAAAGCACCCAGCCTTCCCAGGCGCAGCTCGAGAGCGCTCCGCCACCGGGCGTGCCGCTGAAGCAAGCGCCACTTTGGGAAGAGGGTGCTGAAACGGACGAGGAGCTCGACCCGGTCTTCGATGAGGCGGTCGAGATTGTGCGCGAGATGCGGCGGGCGTCGATCTCCCTTCTCCAGCGCCGCCTGCGAATCGGGTATACGCGCGCCGCGCGGCTGGTCGACCAGTTGGAGGAGCAGGGGATCATTGGACCGGCGCAGAGCGGTTCACAGCCGCGCGAGGTCCTGGATTACGGGGAGCTTCCCGATTCGGACTTCGATGCCTGACCCGGCGTTATTCCACCCAAATGGTTCACATTGCATCTGGCATGGTCTCGTGCTATGATTCGACCGCTTCGTGATCACCAAATCAGATCCCACCGCGTGAACAAGCGAGAAAGGGGTGATTTGGAGAAGAATTCAATTGTTGGAAATCCGAATCCCATATCTTTGATGGAGGAGTAGAACATGCAGAGGAAGACATACGCCGTATTGTCGCTGTTGATCGTGGCTGCATTTGTCATGACAGCCTGCGGCACGGCAGCCACCGAGGCGCCGACGGAAGCACCCGCGACCGAAGCACCTCCGGCACCGTCGATCAAGGTCTGCCAGGTTACCGATACCGGCGGCATTGACGACAAATCGTTCAATGCGACCGCCTGGAAGGGCGTCGAGGATGCCATGTCAACGCTTGGCGTTGAGGGCAAGTACCTCGAGTCACAGCAGCAGACCGACTATGAGAGGAACATCAACGCCTTCATCGAGGAAGGCTGCGATCTGATCATCACCGTCGGCTTCCTGCTGGGTGACGCGACCGCGGCCGCGGCCGAGGCAAACCCGGATCAGAAATTCAGTATCGTCGACTACGCCTATGATCCGGCGTACCCCAACGTCAACGGCCAGGTCTTAAACACCCAGGAAGCAGGTTTCTTGGATGGCTACATG
>JBJYWH010000068.1:0-3890 GCA_046259355.1 Anaerolineales bacterium | reverse complement strand
ACCGGGGCTTCTCCAAACGAGCCTGTGCTCAACTCCTGGACTTCAGCGTAACTCGGTTTCTCGATCCCTGACTCGATCGAGGAGGCTCTGAAACTTCAGGTCATGCTCCAACCGTAGCCGCCGCCGAGACGGATCCACCGGATCCAGAGGAGAGAACACCATGCTATCGCTGCGAAGAAGATTTCCGTGGATCCTGGCGGTGGCCGCCATGGTCATGGGCCTGACCAGCTGCGGCGAGGCTCCACCCACGCCGGATTGGACAACCTTTTCGCCGGAATGCACCGAGCAGGCGCTGATCGATGCTATCCACAGCGCCAACGGCGACGGGCATCCGAGCGAGATTCAGCTCCCCGCCGGCTGCCCCTACACGCTGCACAGCGTCGATAACACCCAAATCCTGAACGGCGAGACCCTGCGCAATGGATTGCCGGTCATCAACAGCGAGATCACCATTCGCGGCAACAACGCCGTGATCGACATTCAACCCGCGCCCGGGGAAATGCCATTCGGTCATTTCTTCGTCGCACCGGAACACGACCTGAACCTGTATGACCTGACCCTTTCCAACGGCGTCCGGCCGATGGGCGGGGCGGTGGTCAATCATTCGGGGGACTTTTTCGCCTACAACGTACAGTTCCTTGACAACTTCGCTTATCCGGGGGGAGATGGTGTAGCCAAGGGAGGCGCAATCTACAGCTTCTTCGGCCGGGTACGGATCATGGCTGGATCCATCTTCCAGGGCAACTTTGCCGGGGAGACGCTGGGAAGTGGCGCGAACCTGGGCGGAGCGGTGTATGCCATCAACGCCAACCTGTTGATCAACGAGTCTTCCTTCGTTGAGAACTATGCCGCCGGGAACGGGGGCGCGGTCTACAATCGACGGACACCGGCCGACCTGGAAGGCGGGCTGGTTACCATCCAGAGCGCGGAGTTTCTGCAGAACCAGGCCCTCCAGGATGGAGGCGCCGTTTACCTGATGGAGGAAGGCGACGGAGCCATCATCGTCACCAGCACCTTCACCCAGAACGACGCCAACCGCTACGGGGGGGCGATCTACAGCCAGGATTCGGATCTCACGGCCGACCGTTCGGAATTTACCAGCAACCAGGCGGCAAGCGGCGGCGCGGTCTACACCCGGCGTTCCGCCGAGGGAGAGCTGAGCAGCCTGATCAGCGACCATTCGACCTATTCCAGCAATACAGCCGCGGAGATGGGCGGGGGGGTCTTCTCGGAGAACTCGGATGTTGAAATGGAGGATACCGAGTTGAGCGGCAACCAGGCGGGCAGCTGCGGGGCGATCCAATTGGGGGGCTACACCGGCCTGGATATCGCCGCTGGAGACCTGGAAAGCTCGCTCTGGATGAACTCCGACTCCGAGCTGCACAACTGCACCATCATGAATAACGAAGCCACCAGCGGCATGGGCGGCGGTATCTGTCACTTAATGGGAGAGCTTTCCGTCCAAGGGAGTACGGTCAATGCCAACTACACGCCATCCTACGGTGGTGGTCTGGTCAGCACGTCGGCGCTGGAAGTGTCCAGCTCAAGTTTCTCGAACAACATGGCATATCACGGCGGCGGCCTGGCGCTGGGCTTTCCCCGGGACAGGACCTTGAGTTTTACGCCCGATCTGTCCTATTTCGCCTTCACCTCGTATATCCTCGGCAGTGCCATCTCCGATAACCAATCCGGTGCCGACGGCGGAGGGCTCTGGGCGCATCATGGCGGTGCGGTGATCATGGACAAGAGCGTCATCGGAGGCAACACGTCCGCGTACGAAGGTGGCGGCATCTACCAGGATGAAGGCGACCTGGTCATACGGAACACTACCATCGCCGGGAACACCGGCTGGCGCGGGGGCGGGCTGTATGCCGAGGGGACCGGCAGCACCGATCCAGTCCTGAACCTGACCCATGTCACCGTGGCCTACAACACGGCCACGGATGCCGGATCGGAACTGCGATCCGGTGGTGGGGGATTGAACATGAACGGCAGGGTGTACATTGATGGGACTCTGGTCGCGCTCAACACCAGCAACGACTGCGATCTGAACCAGGGCATGCGGGATAAAGGTGATTACGTCGAGTGCAACCAAACCTACTGTGTCTCGCACCTGCTCAATATCGATTCGGACGATAGCTGCGGGTTCGATCTACCCTTCGAACCCGCCCCCCAGTTGGACAGCTTTAACGGTACCTTCGTGCCGCTTCTATCCGGGAGCCCTTTGATCGACATCTTTTCAATACCGATCTGCAGTGCCCCGGATGACCAACTTGGCAACACCAGGCCGTATGGTTCTAACTGCGAACCGGGATCGATTGAATACGGCTCCACCTTGCCGGCGCCCCAACAGCCGCCGCCACCGCTGCCGAGGGACCCCGGCTCATCCGATGAGGGTGAGAACTGCGATCCCTTTGCGGGGCTTGACATCTCGGTGTTCACGCTCCAGATCGATCCCGAGACGCTGAGCTTCCCGGTCTACCTGGGCTTTCCGCAAGCTGTCCCTTCGCTGCCGGACGATGGCAGCATGCCTTTCAGGGGCGAGCTCGGTGAGTTCATGTCGTACCTGGTCTCCCAGCAGGGGTTCGAGGGACGGCTCTACTTCCTGTTCAACCCGTCGCGGTCGGCGATCGGTTCCACCCGCGATCTGAGAGTCTTCATGGACGGCTGCGAGGAACCGGTTTTCAGCTATCCCTCGCTCACCATCCCGGAGTTCCCGTCCGATACGGAGGAGCTCGTCTGCCGCAAGGACATGGGGCCTAGCGTCTGCGCGCAAGCAGGAGGCGAATACATCGAAAGCCGCGTGGCGGCACCCTACTGCAAGTGTCCATAACCTATCCGGTTGTCACCCATTCGTGAAAGCAGAAGCCCCTGGCCCCAGGGGCTTCTGCATGATGGTGTGCAGGGCCTGCGGGATGAAGAGGCCGGCAGGGCGCGGCCATCGTGCTCACCCGAGCGGGTTGCATGGGCTTCGCCCGGTGAGGCGAGGTTTGGGGCGAGGCGCCGGGCTATAGGCCGAGCTTTTCGGCGTAGCACATCGGATATCGATCGGCCTCGCTTGGAACGGAACACGCGACCCTCGCCTACGCTTGGGACGATGCAGGGGGGCGTTGGGTTATGGGCCAGGGGTTTGAGGGATATGTCCCGCGTATCCCTCGTCGCTGCGCTCCTTGGGATGACACACTGTGCCTTCCCGATGCGTCCTTTGCCGAGGGATCCCCATGATGTTCACGAGCAAGCCGTTGCGGCATGAGCCGGGAGTTCCCAGGGCATGGATCAGGGGTCCCTCGGCTGCGCTCGGGACGACACACTAGGCTTCGGCTGCGCTCGGGACGGCACAGGGGGTGGAGTTGTGGAGCAGGCTTCTGCCCAGCTTTCTATGCGGAGATGACGAGCACCCCGGCGCCCTCGATCGTCCCCGCCCGCATGCGGTCGAGCACCTCGTTGGCCTGGTCGAGTGCGAAGGTTTCGATCTCGGTCTTCACGGGCACCTCGGGCGCCACCTCCATCAGCAGACGGCCGTCCTCACGAGTCAGGTTCGCCACCGAACGCAGAATCCGCTCCTCCCACAGGAGCTTGTAGGGGAAGGCGGGGATATCGCTCATGTGGATCCCGCCGCTGACCACAACGCCGCCTTTGACGGTGTGCTTGAGCGCCTCCACCATCAGGGGGCCCACGGGAGCGAAGATCAGGGCGGCGTCCAACGCCTCGGGCGGGGCCTGGTCCGATCCGCCGGCCCATTCCGCCCCCAGTCGCCGGGCGAAGGCCTGGCTTTCTTCGTCACCCGGGCGGGTGAAGGCGAAGATGCGTTTACTCTCGTGGCGTGCGATCTGGGCTACGATGTGCGCGGCGGCGCCGAAACCGTAGATCCCCAGCCGTTCGACATGCTC